>NZ_LZGX01000072.1:0-4587 GCF_001690825.1 Gilliamella sp. Fer1-1 | reverse complement strand
TAATATTTTTTTATATCCAAATAAGAAAAGCACGCTTATGCCATTTTGTTTATTTGTTAAAAATCAGTCAGAAAAACCATTGATTTTATTTAAGTTTTTTGTTTGCGTGTTTTAGGGCGCTGTGCTAGGGGTAGTTTATCCTTTTAACCATAAGATTAACAGTTAACATCAATGTTTGTTTTTTTATATCCTATTTACCTCATTATTCTATTATTACTTATCGTGTTCTGTTTTAATCATTTTACGTAGAAAATTAAGCTACCTGTTTTAGTTTTTTATATTCAATCGGTATCATGTTATTTAATGTTTCATGCAGCCTTTCGGTATTATAAATTGTTAACTCCTCTTCGGTTATTCTCCTAGCTTACGTTAAGTTGTTAAAAAGAGATAAATCGAGTACTTCAGTGCGATAGGTACGATTAAATCGTTCAATATAGCCATTTTGAAAGGCTACCGAATTGGATAGAATCAATGGCTATATCATGTGATTTACCCTAGTTTATAGAGTTTTTCCTGTAAACACGATTAAGGTCATCAATGACATTGAATGTCCTAAAGCGACGTTGATTACCGCTACTGTCACTCATAAAATCCATTGACCAACACTCCCCCCTTGTTTATTAGGAATCAATAGCTTTTATGGTGTTCATAGGGATATACGTTTTTTACGTTTAACCCTAAATATTGAGTTTCAACTAATAATACACTCGATAAATACGTTTATGGCTCCATTGATATCCCTGCTTTCTTATTCGATTAAAGCATTTAGGAATGCCCCAGCTTAAATGCTTATCTATGATAGGACTTAGCACTGACATAATCATCGAATCATCCGGTAACTTAAGTTGTAATAGTAAGCACAACGGTTTAAGTTAGCAATAACACAACACATAGTAATAATAACAGAATGATTTTGTTGTAGTTCTGTGCCCATCTTTTACGTTCCTTTTTGGGCATGATTTCTTCCTAGAGCTGTGATTTTAAGCTTAGCTCAGCAAATATCTGTTAATCTTACGGTTTTCAGCATCAGTTTCTTTTAAAATAGATAAGATTTGATGTTCAGTCATTTTTTTCATAATTAAATCCTCTTTACTTTTATCATAGAGAATTTCCTACTCTTTTGCTGTACTATTTTAGGGGATAGTTACATTATTTACCTATTTTTTATTTACCTATTTTTTATATATTAGAGTATGTTAAAAATAGGCAAATACACAAAATTGAGGATAGGGTCTTTTTTCCATTATAACTTAACAACCACAATTAATTTCCGTTCCAGATTGAGGTTCATCGCCTTCAGTAGCAAAACCATCTCTTTTCCACCAATCCAACCCACCCATCAATTCTTTGACATTAAATCCTAAAGTTAATAATTTCAAACAAGCTTTTGTAGAAGCGTTACATCCAATCCCATCACAATAACAAATATATATTTTAGATTTTTCTAAATTATCAGTAGTGTTAAATGAAATATCTTTATGCCACAAATTAATAGCATTAGGAATATGCTCTTTTTTATATGAGAGCGGAGAGCTTGCATCTATAATTACAATATTTTCTTTTTTACTAATTGCAGAAAACAAATCTGCTAAATCTAACTCATAAGATAATTTTGATTGATAATGAACCATTTGTTCGATACTCATAAACACTCCTTTAATTATCAAATTTCAAAAACATTACCAGAGATATAAACTAACTCGTTTTTACTACATACATTAAAACTTACATCAAACCCAGATGTACTTGCATAAATAAATCTAGGTCTTGTCTTGATAAATAAACAATATGGGGCTACTATCCCCTTACTGACTTGCTTTCAGAATATAGTCCATTTTGTATTTTTACAATCTATTTCCCCCCATTTTTCATCAACAATTTTGTTCTTTTGTACCATTGTTAGCATTATTAATTTTAATGTTATTTTTTACAGAAATAACATATGACTAACTTTTGGAGTATAAAAAACATACCTATCTCTTGTTTGGTCAGAGCTTTATCTCTAGGGGAAAAAGTAGTTATTGACGCCTATTTCACATGATCGGAGGGATTTTTATAATTAGTACCTTGAGCTTTTACTTATGTAAAAACCGTACCAATACATGCGTTATTACTGCCGTAACTGGTGCTCTTGCTTTTAACTTCTCACAATATTACCGTAATACATCAGGCGTTATTTTCGACAATAATAACTTTTCGAATTTTTGTGCAACATCTCTATTAATTATCTCGCTAGTAACATCACGCGTTCTATCTGCATAATCAACATCCGCAAACCAACGTTCTAGTCAATAACCAAACACGTCATTATTCAATGAATGTTTTCTAAGCTGCTTTTCCCTCGTAGAGAAATATTATTAGCCAATATTTTTTAGTTTCTAGTAATTTATCTATAGCTTCAGATAGTAAAATTTCACCCTGTTTTCCAAACGTTATTATTTCTCTTCTTTCGTTAATTCGATAATCATAACGAAATGCTATTGTCGCCGTTTTTTAATACTGCAACATACAAATAAGTCAGGATCTGGAATTTTATACTACTTATCTTTGGATTTTATTCATTTTAGCTTTGTTTCTGTTAACATAAAACACTTCGATACCATCAGCATTGTCGGTACTTTTGATAAGATGTTTTATATCAAAACGTTAATACTATCAACATTACCGTCAAAAAAGATAAGCTTAAATGAGACGAGGTGAGACTAATAGAGATTAAAAAGCCTTGTTTTTCAAGGCTTAGTTGTGATACAAAAGCTTATATGAGATCCTATAAGACGGATTGCGATTACTCCCACTCTATCGTCGCAGGAGGCTTTCCACTTATATCATATACAACACGCGATATGCCGTTGACTTCGTTGATAATACGGTTTGATACACGCCCTAAGAAGTCATAAGGTAAATGAGCCCAATGAGCTGTCATAAAGTCGATAGTTTCAACAGCTCGCAGTGAAACAACCCAGTCATATTTACGCCCATCGCCCATTACACCAACAGAGCGTACCGGTAGAAATACGGTAAATGCTTGACTTACTTTATGATATAACTCGGCTTTGTAAAGTTCTTCAATAAAGATAGCATCGGCCTTGCGTAATAAGTCACAATACTCTTTTTTAACTTCACCAAGCACGCGAACGCCAAGACCTGGGCCTGGGAATGGGTGGCGATAAAGCATATCATAAGGCAAGCCCAGTTCTAAGCCCACTTTACGTACTTCATCTTTAAATAATTCTCGTAGGGGTTCAACTAAGCCCATTTTCATATCTTCAGGTAAGCCACCAACATTATGGTGTGATTTGATCACATGTGCTTTACCTGTATCTGCAGCAGCGGATTCAATAACATCAGGATAGATTGTACCTTGAGCCAGCCATTTTACATCTTTTAATTTTGCTGCTTCTTCATCAAATACCGCAACAAATTCGCGGCCAATAATTTTACGTTTAGCTTCAGGATCGACTTCGCCTTTTAATGCAGTCATAAAACGATCTTCAGCATTAACCGCGATAATATTCAAACCAAATTTATCGCCAAACATGTCCATTACTTGTTGTGCTTCATTTAAACGTAATAAACCATGATCAACAAAAACACACGTTAACTGATCACCTATTGCTTGGTGTAATAATAACGCAGTAACGGATGAATCAACACCGCCAGATAAGCCTAGTAGTACTTTATCTTTGCCAACTTTCTCTTTTATACGCTCTACCGCATCGGTAATAATTGAAGATGGCGTCCATAATTTTTCACAATGGCAAATATCAATTACAAAACGTTGCAATAGTTCAAAGCCTTTCACTGTATGAGTGACTTCTGGATGGAATTGCACACCATAAAACTGTTTTTCATCATTTGCCATAATCGCATATGGGCAAGTTTCTGTTTGACCGATTAAGGTAAAAGTATCGGGTAATGATGTGACTTTATCACCATGACTCATCCAAACATCAAGTTGCTCAGTACCCGCATCGCTTATACTATCTAAAATGCCTTCAGTTAATTTAGATTTTGCAACAAGATCAACTTTTGCATAACCAAATTCACGCTGATTAGAAGCGGTAACTTGTCCCCCCTGCCCTACTTGAATTGCCATCGTTTGCATACCATAACAGATCCCAAGTACAGGTACGCCAGCATTAAAAACATATTCAGGTGCTCGTGGGCTATTTTGCTCGGTAGTGCTTTCTGGTCCACCGGATAAAATGATACCTTTAGGATTGAATTTTTTAATTTTTTCTTCTGACACATCCCATGGCCAAAGTTCACAATACACACCAATTTCACGAATTCTGCGAGCAATTAATTGGGTAACTTGCGAACCAAAATCAAGAATTAAAATACGCTGCTGGTGGATGTCTTTTTTCATCAATTTTATTCCTAAACTATGAACTAATACAAAATTAGGCTGATATTGTACCATTTACCAATTAAATTGAGAGTATTAATTAAAAACAATTATAAATATTTTATATTATTAATAATTTTGAAATCATCTTATTACAAAGTCCAATATCTAGTCATCAAATTAACCTTGTAATAAGTCAACAAATCAAAAACTTGAATTTTCTTTACTTAATTAATAAG
>NZ_LZGX01000071.1:0-5034 GCF_001690825.1 Gilliamella sp. Fer1-1 | reverse complement strand
GAAGATTATCAATAACTCTTATTCATTTTTCAAATCAATTATTATTTTTATATAAAATAAAAAATGCCCTTAAAAGGGCATCGAAATTGTTAGGATTTACGCATTTATTAATTAAAAAAAGTTCGTAGTATTGCATACTCAACACCTCGAATTTCAGCTAAACCACGTAAACGACCTATCGCTGAATACCCAGGATTTGTTTTTTTCTTCAGATCATCCAACATTTGATGCCCGTGATCTGGGCGAACAGGAATAGATCGTTTAATTCCCGCTTTTTTACGACGTTGCTCTTCTGTTATAAGTGCCTTCATTACCGAATACATGTCTACGTCACCAGCTAAATGATCGCCTTCATGAAAAGATAGGGGGTTATCTTCACGAACAGTAGCTCGTAAATGAATAAAATGAACACGGTCAGCAAATTTTTCAGCCATTGTTGCTAAATCATTATCACTACGAACTCCATAAGAACCTGTGCAAAAACAAAAACCATTATGTATGCTGTCAACAGTTTCTTTTATCCACTGCATATCTTCAATTGTTGATACTATTCGCGGTAATCCTAAAATTGGGCGAGGGGGATCATCAGGGTGAACAGTTAAGACAATACCAACTTCTTCTGCAACGGGTACAATAGCTTTTAAAAAAAGGGCATAATTTTCACGTAACTTAACTTTATCAATCCCATCATAAGTTGCAAGATGCACCCTAAACTGATCAAGTGAATAGCCTTCTTCTGCGCCAGGTAAACCGGCAATGATGTTTGCAATAAGTTTATCTTTATCGGCTTGAGTCATTTTTTCAAAATAAGATTTAGCTAAAACAGTATCTTCTTTTGAGTAATCTTTTTCTGCATTAGGTCTTTGTAGTATATAGATATCGAATGCTGCAAATGCCACTTGGTCAAAACGCAAGGCCTTTGAGCCATCAGGTAACTCGTATGCAAGATCTGTACGGGTCCAATCTAAAACGGGCATAAAATTATAACAAACAGTATCAATACCACACGTAGCTAAATTCCGAATAGATTGTTGATAATTAGCAATATATTTTTCGACGTCACCACTATGAGTTTTAATGTCTTCATGAACGGGTATACTTTCAACCACTGACCAAACAAGCCCTTTATTTTCAATGATTTTTTTTCTTTTTTCGATCTCTTCAATTGTCCAAATTTCACCATTTGGGATATGGTGAAGTGCTGTTACAATTCCAGTTGCTCCTGATTGTTTTATGTCATCTAGTGATACTGGATCACTTGGACCAAACCAACGCATTGTTTGTTCCATTTAAATCTCCTCAGTAATTTTTACTTAACTTATTTAAAGAAAAAATACAAAAACAATATTGAGATGTTTATTTATTACTAGCTAACAATGAAGCTAAAATAGCATCAAATAAGTAATCATCAAAGCTTAGTTTTTCACTATTTCAAATAGCTATTGTTTGTTTTTTATATTTTCCATATTGCCACAAAAACTGGTGTATAGCTTTTGCATCTTTTATTTGTAATGTTTATAACATTTTCTTGCAGTTATTAGACCACTTTTTGTAACTTGTATTTAATCTGCTTGGTTCGTAAAAGGTAGATAGCTAGATGCTCCCTTAATTTCTAAATATTATTAATTATGGCATTTAGTCAGGCTATATTAATATTTTAACCTTATTAAACACACCATCAAATTGGCACACCAATATTAATATTAGAGTATTTCTATTGTCAATATTAAATAAAAATAAACTCAACATAGTGGTATTGATCACAATTCCATCAAAATAGTAGTGGAATTTAATTTTATAAATGAAAATATGTCTAGCCAATAAATAAATGCTGTCATTAAACTTAAAACTAAATGGTGATATAAATATGCTAAAAATTTCGACTTTACCTCAATTTATAAAAAACCATCCAATATATGATAGGAAAGCGATAGCATCTAGAATTGTTCATTTGGGTTTTGGTGCTTTTCACCGAGCTCATCAAGCTTTGTTTATAGATCGATTATTAAATACAGGAAAAAGCGACTGGGCAATTTGTGATAGTATGACAAGGTGCATATGCATGGTCAGGACAGATGATTTTTAATTTATTTATTGGAGCCTTTGTAAGTGTTATTGGTTATGGCCCATTTTTTATCGCGTTAGCTTTTTTTGATGTGATAGGCGCTGTTGTTTTATGGACATTTATTAGAGAAAATAAAAGTTAGCATAGTATATCCTAATTAAAGGCCAATCAATGATCGTTTATTACTCTTAACTGACAAATACAATGCTTTCGACTTTATTTGTCAGTTTTTGTCAATTTTTTATTGCTTTTTTGCTAATGCTTTTTAATTCTAAATTTTAGTCAACTGTCTAAAAAGAAAATCTACGTACTATAATGATATTTACTATTGGTTAACAATGGTAACTGGAATAGAGTCAAATAAATAGCCATCAAAATTAGGATCTTCACTATCTGACACCGTCATTAATGTTTGTTTAACATTTTCTAAATGCTGCCACATAGCTTGCCGTGCTGCTTTTGCATCTTTAACTTGCAATGCTTGCAAAATTTTTTCGTGATCATCAAGCCATTTTTTTCTGTAACTATTATCGGTAATACGATTATGAAGTTGATCCCACATTTTACTCGCATTCCGTTTTTTCCATAGATCGTTGAGTAAATCTTCTAATACAGCGTTTTTCGTTGCTTTTGCAATTGTAATATGAAACATTTCATCTGCACTATAATCATCAAGTATGTTATTTTGTAAAATTTGTCGCTCTTGCTCCAAAATAGCTCTAAGCTTTACTACATCAGCTTTCACTATTTGAGATGCTGCAAATGCTGCAATATTACTCTCAATTAATTGCCTTGCTTGTAATAATTCAAATGGTCCAAAATCATTTTCTTCTATTTGTTTATTCTGCTCAGATAATGTTGCATCAGGTAAACCAATTACATAAACACCAGATCCTTTTTTTACTGTAATCAAATTCTCAAGTTCTAGCATGATTAATGCTTCACGCACTACTGTGCGACTTACACTAAATGTTTCAGCAATATCTCTTTCTGGTGGTAATCGATCGCCAATTTTATATGTGCCATTTTTCAACAAAAACTTTAGCTCATTACCAATTGCTTGATAAAGACGACTAGATGATTGCATTTTATTGCCCTTTTTTAGTAACTATATTAATTAGCGCAATAAATTATACGCTAGTTATCCCATTTAGCAGAATATTTAATATTTTTCATTGTTAATTATGTCATGAAACTAGAATACCAACTATTAACGACACATTATTTATATTATCAATACGACACAAACTAAACCAATTATAGTGATCCAGATCACAATCTAATCCAAACAATAGTGCAAATTAATTTTATAAATGGAAATATGTCTAACCAATAAAATAAGTACTGTCATTAAACTTTAAAATTACATAGAGATATCGGCGAACTAGTGATCTCAGTTTTACCTCAATTTGGTTCAGATCTTTTTAAAAATACAAAGTTTAAAGACTAAGTTACTAAATATTACCTATCAATCATAAGATTTAGTACTAAGTAAATTATTAATAATTATTTTTTGTCAAATTAGTGTTTCACCAATAACAATAAAATTTAAATAGGGGTTATGATTTATGGAGTTTCTAAATATTCTTTGGGTTATTCTTGGCATAGGATTAATGTTACTTTTAAATATTCGTTTTAAAATCAACTCAATGATTGCATTATTAGCAGCTGCAATATTTGTAGGATTGATGGCTAAAATGGATTTACTAAGCATTCTTAAAACAATCAAGTTAGGATTTGGGCATACGCTTGGTGAGCTTGCTATTATTGTTGTATTTGGTGCTGTTATTGGAAAATTAATGGTTGATTCTGGTGCTGCTCATCAAATTGCACAAACACTATTAAAACAGCTAGGCATAAAATATGTAAAATTAGCTATTATTATCATGGGGCTTATATTTGGCCTAGCGATGTTCTATGAAGCAGCATTTATCATATTGGCTCCATTAGTAATTGCTTTAGCTAAAGAAGCTAAAATTCCATTTTTAAAATTGGCTATTCCAGGTGTCGCTGCGGCAACTACTGCTCATTCGTTGTTTCCACCACAACCAGGACCAGTTGCACTAGTTGATGCCTATGGTGCGGATATGGGAATGGTTTATATTTATGGATTGATTGTTGCTATTCCATCTGTAATTTGTGCAGGTCTGATTCTTCCTAAATTTTTAGGTAATTTAGAAAGACCGACACCAGAATTTTTACAATCTGAAAATCCCATAGATGAAAATAATCTTCCATCGTTTTTTACATCAATTTCTGTTCCTTTGATTCCTGCTTATATTATGATTGCAACAACAATCGCAAATATATGGTTAGATAAGAAAACGATCACCTATTCTATTCTCAATTTTCTCGGATCATCTCAAATTGCGATGTTTATCGCCATGATTACTGCATTTATATTATTTGGAAAAAAACTTAATCATTCAATGGAATGGATTATGCGTTCTTTTGATAATGCAGTTAAAGGCATTGCAATGGTTGTATTAATTATTGGTGCTGGTGGTGCACTAAAACAAATTATAATAGATACAGGTATTGGTGATACTATTGGTCAATTAATGTCAGCTGGAGGTATATCTCCTTATATTATGGCATGGTTAATTACTATATTAATTCGTTTAGCCACAGGGCAAGGTGTTGTCTCAGCAATGACTGCTGCAGGAATTATCGGAGCAGCAGTTATTGATTCTGCTACAGGGACTATGCATGGAGTTAATCCTGCATTACTTGTGCTTGCAACGGCTGCCGGCTCTAATACATTAACTCACATTAATGATGCATCTTTCTGGCTATTCAAAGGCTACTTTGATTTATCAATTAAAGATACTTTAAAAACATGGGGGCTATTAGAGCTAATTAATTCGATTATTGGGTTAATTGTTGTGCTTATAATAAGTATCTTTGCTTAATTGTAACTATTTTCAAAAGGTTAATAACCATGCTTTGTTGTTAACCTTTTTATTTTT
>NZ_LZGX01000070.1:0-32532 GCF_001690825.1 Gilliamella sp. Fer1-1 | reverse complement strand
AAAACCCAAAGAAGAAAATGAATAATACTGGATTTAATTAAAAGTTAATATAAAATTAACTAAAAATTAAAGAAGAGGTAAAGTATCGATGAAATGCCCACACTGTAGATCAAAAACAACGATTAGAACTAGCGAAGAACTCAGCAATATAACTCGTAAACAATATCGGCAATGTACAAATATTTACTGTTGTCACTCATTTACAGTATTGCAATCTGTCTCAGAAACAATCGTACCCAGCGCATGCCCTGATCCGAATGTAAAAATACCGTTTTCTTCAAACCGCCATCATCAACTAAATTAATGGTAAATGTGGGTTGTGCAATAAAATACAACCCAACCAATCAGAAAATCAACCGCCATTTCACCGCCACTTAAGAAAATAAGTTAGTTTGCTAATGTTGATTATTTGATGTAATTTCTTGATTTAAATAGGTTTTATTGGTGGCCCCTACTGGACTTGAACCAGTGACCAATCGATTATGAGTCGACTGCTCTGACCAACTGAGCTAAGGGGCCATTTCGGCGTGCTACTAAGTTAGTAGGGTTGCGATTATAATAGAGTTAAATCGAATTTGCTATAATTAATTAATAAACTAGGTTAGTTTGATTATTTCTTAATCTGAAATGTGTTTATAAAGTTTTCCTCTCGCTTAATTACTAATATTTTTTGCTTAATGAAACTGATACAATAACTTGGTTCATTATTATTTTTTATTATATTGGCTAAGGAAATATTATGTCTATCAAAAAATCAGTATTTGTTGGTGTTGTAATATTAGCAACTTTGCTTTTAAGTGCGTGTAGTAGCAATAAATATCAACCGACTGCTGCTGGTCGCCAAGTCCAATTTATTGATACTAAGCCTGCAGATTCTTGCCAGTTTTTGGGGAAAACAGAGGGGCGTCGTAGCAGTTTCTTTTCTGGACTTAAAACACATAGTGAACTTATTCGCGATGCGGCATCAGAACTTATGAACAAAGCGGCTACGATGGGCGGTAATGTGATTTATAATGCGCAAGATACTTCTATGCAATATATTTCAGATATTGCACCAACAGATGCGGTTATGGTTGGTGAAGTATATAGTTGCAAATAGGGCTAGTTAATTAAAAAAGGGAGGGCTTACCTTTCCTTTTTTAATTGGCGTCACTACTTGTATAGCTTTTAGCTATTTTGCTTTTCAAATTGCTGCATAAAGTCAATTAAATAATTGACCCCTTCTTGATCCATGGCGTTATAAATTGATGCACGCATTCCTCCTGCAATTCGATGCCCTTTAATACCAATAATGTTAGCTTGGCTTGCTTCGCTTACAAATTTTTTATCTAGCTCTTCATTTGGAGATAAGAAAGTTACATTCATAATTGATCTGTTAGCGGTTGCAACAGTATTTCGGTAAAAATTAGATTGGTCGATATATTGGTATAGCGATTGTGCTTTGGCTTGGTTACGTTGCTGCATGGCTTTTAGCCCACCAAGGTTTTTTATCCATTTAAACACTAACCCCGACAAGTACCATGCAAAGGTAGGTGGTGTATTAAACATAGAATCGTTATCCATTAAAATTTTGTAATCTAATATTGATGGTAAGATTTTTTGTGCATGACCGATTAGATCTTCACGCACAATAACAATAGTAATACCTGATGGACCAATGTTTTTTTGGGCACCCGCATAAATGATACCATATCGGCTTATATCAATTGGTTGTGATAATATGCATGATGATAGATCGGCAACAACTGTTTTATTACCAAAATTTGGCTCTTCAAAAATTTCAATACCATCAATTGTTTCGTTGGGACAATAGTGTACATAAGCGGAATCATCATTTAATTGCCATTCAGACATAGGTTTGATAGCGGTTAATCCATTTTGCTTGATGACCACATTTTGCTCGTGAATTTGGCAATATTTACTGGCTTCTTTGGCAGCACACTGGCTCCAATAACCGCTATTGATATAGTCTGCATTGGTTTTATTGCCTAAAATATTTAATGGCACTGCGGCAAATTGTGCTCTAGCACCACCTTGGCAATAGAGAATTTTGTAATTATTAGGAATATCTAATATTTCACGCAGGTCGTTAGAAGCGTCAACAGCACAGGCATCAAAATCTTTACCTCTATGACTCAATTCCATCACCGATGCACCTGTATTATGCCAATTCAATAACTCAGCTTGAACTTGTTTTAATACATCTGCAGGTAATTTTGCAGGACCTGCACTAAAGTTATAACTTTTACTCATAACAATTCACTTTAATCCATTCAAAAAAGAATTCTATTTTTACACCGTCTTAACAGATATACAATCAGATTTTTTAAGAAAAAGATGCATACGTCTATACCCTTTGGCTATTTTATCTCTGTAATCAAAAACTATTGCTTTATATGGCATTATTGATTTAATTGATATAAAAATGCCGGCATAGTTATGAAGAAGAGTGAAAAGGCTAGGATAATTGTTGCTTTGCATTTTTAATTGCTAATTTAACTTGTTGTGGTGAAACCCCGCCTTTAGCGCAACGTTTGGCTAAGCATGATTCTAACGATAATATTGAATAAACGTCATTACCAATGACAGGGCTAAATTTCTGTAATTCCTCAAGCGAGAGCTCTTCAAGCGCCTTTTTCTTGGTGATTGCATCAATTACTGCTTCACCAACAATATGATGTGCTTCCCGAAATGGTATACCTTTGGCAACTAAATAATCAGCAAGTTCGGTCGCATTGGAATAACCTTGTTTAGCCGCTTCTTGGCAGTTTGCATAGTTAATTTTAATATCTTCTAATACTAATATGGCAATATCTAAACATTCATGCCAAGTATCCAGTGCATCAAATAGATGTTCTTTATCTTCTTGTAGATCTTTATTATAAGCAAGTGGTAAACCTTTCAAGGTCATAAGCGCTCCAGTTAATGCGCCAGTCACTCGACCTACTTTGCCACGAATTAGTTCTAATGCATCGGGATTCTTTTTTTGCGGCATAAGTGACGAGCCCGAAGTAACGCGATCAGATAATTCAACAAAGTTAGCTTCACCACTGTTGAAAATGATAAGATCTTCAGCAAAACGTGATAGATGCACCATACCAATTGAAGCATTACTTAATAGCTCAAGAATGTGATCACGATCAGACACCGAATCTAAACTATTATTTGTTGCTACCGAAAAACCTAACCAATTTGCTAATTGATCGCGATCCATGGGATAAGCAGTTCCAGCCAATGCACCTGTCCCTAATGGGCTTGCATCTAAGCGTTTTAAGGTATCTTGTAAACGACTAACATCACGGGTGAGCATTTCAAAATAAGCTAAACACCAATGTGCAAATGTGATTGGTTGTGCTCGCTGTAGATGGGTATAACCAGGCATAACGGCATTTTGATGTTGTTTTGCTGTTGTAACGAGAGAATGTCGCAATTGATTAATGGTATTAATTAAATAAGGAATTTGATCTTTACACCATAGTTTTAGGTCAGTGGCTGATTGATCGTTGCGACTTCGACCTGTATGTAATTTTTTACCCAAATCACCAATTTTTTCGATCAGTTTTTGTTCCACCCAACTGTGTATATCTTCAGCATCACTTTGTAAAATCTGATTGGGATCTTGTTGTACCAAAACCAGTAATTCGTTCAAAGCTTTTTCTAACTTTTTTTGCTCATCATAAGATATAACGTTAACAGTCACCAATGCTTTCGACCAAGCAATTGAACCAATGATATCTTGCTCTGCAAGACGATAGTCAAAGCGCAATGAATCATTAAAATGCTTAAATTGTTGATCTGCCGCTTGGCTAAAACGCCCACCCCATAATGCCATAATTACCTCTATATTATTTTTAATAACTAGTTAAACACGTACAATTTTATCTAAAATAACAACATACAGACATTAGCCTGTATATTGTTGTTATTTTATTTGTGATATCGGAAATCACTTTTTTACTTTTGTTGCTATGTTTTACTCACCAGTTCCGCTGTTTTAACAGATTTAGCTGATTTGGTCTTTTGAGCGGGTTGTTTTTTCTTATCTTCGTTTAAAGCTCGTATACGAGAGGATAACGAGAATAGACGAATAAAGCCACCTGCATGGCTGTGATCATAAACATCATCTTCTCCAAATGTTGCAAACTCCTCATTATATAGACTATTCGGCGATTTTTTTTGTACTGCTGTTGCATTACCTTTATAAAGTTTAACAACAACTTCGCCTGTCATGTCTTGTGCTAATACTTCAGCGGCCGCTTGAATTGAACGTCGATATGGAGCAAACCAACGACCATCATAAACAACATAGGCCATTTCAATTCCGAGTTGTTCGCGCCATTTAAAGCTGTCACGGTCTAAGATTAATTGCTCTAAACCACGTAATGCTGTCATCATTATTGTGCCACCTGGAGTTTCATAGCAACCACGTGATTTAATGCCAACTAGGCGATTTTCAATAATATCTACGCGACCAACGCCATGTTTTGCACCAATTTTATTCAGTGTTGCCACGCAGTTGTAAGGCGATAATTTTTTGCCGTTAACCGACACTACTTCGCCTTTTTCTATTCCAATAGTAACCAGTTCTGGTTTATCTGGCGCATCTTCGGGCGAAACAGTCCAAGCCCAGCAATCAGCATTAGCTTGGTTCCAAGTACTTTCTAGCACACCGCCTTCAGTCGAGATATGCCATGCGTTTTCGTCACGGCTATAAATTTTTTCAACCGTTGCCGTGGTTGGGATTTTACGAACTTTTAAATAATCGATTAATGCTTCACGTGAACGTAGATCCCATTCACGCCAAGGTGCAATGACTTTTAGTTGTGGTGCAAGTGCGGTGTAAGTTGTTTCAAAGCGTACTTGGTCATTACCTTTACCTGTTGCACCATGACATAGTGTATCTGCACCAACTTCTAATGCATATTCTACTTGTGCTTTTGCAATAATTGGACGAGCCATCGAGGTACCAAGATAATAAGTGCCTTCATATAAGGCGCCTGTTTTCAAAACAGGGTATACATAGTCTTTAACAAATTCTTCTCGTAAATCAACCACTTTACAAGCCACAGCCCCCGAGGCTTTAGCTTTCTTTTCGACATCTTTTAATTCTTTGGGATCTTGACCTACATTAGCAACAAAAGCGTAAACTTCACATCCGCCATAGTTTTCTTTTAACCAAGGAATAATTGCTGATGTATCCAAACCACCTGAATAAGCTAATACAACTTTTTTTGTTCCACTTTTTTTCATGTTACACCCTTTCCAAATTAACTTACGATAAATAAATGCGTTAAAGATATGTACTTTTATATTTGTATTGATGATAACTAACCTAATACAAATACTTATTATTTAAGCAATAATTTTTGTACCCGTTGCTCCTGATATTCCATTAAATAATTTGATAAGTTGATCGGACTCTTTCCAACTGGCAATCACAATCGGCTGCCCCAGTTCTTTAACTGCTTCAAAAGCCGAATTCACTTTTACCACCATACCATCGGTAATAATACCTTTAGCGATCAATTGATCCGCCTGCGGTTGTGTTAAAGACTCAATTCGTTGCTTATTTTCGTCAAGCACGCCAACGACATCAGACAATAATATTAAGTCTGCACCTAAAGTTTTAGCGAGCGCTACCGCAGCATGATCGGCATTAACATTCATCATTTGCCCACTTTCGGTGATGCCAATTGAGCTAACAATTGGCAAATAACCTGCATTAATCAGTAAATTTATTAATGTAGGATCGCCTGCTTGAGCTTCGCCAACATAACCTAGCTCTTCCGAAATTTGTTTGACTTTAACACTATTACCATCAGCAAGACAGAGCCCAACACTTGGTATTTGATGTTTTTTAGCCTCAGACAATAATTTGGTGTTTGCGCTACCAGCAAGGCTTCCTACAATAACATCAATTTGATCAGCTGGCGTTACACGTAGCCCATTTCGGCGTACTACGGGTAAAGAAAGCCTATCCATTAATGAATCAACTACCGTACCACCGCCATGAACAATAATTAAAGATCGTTGATAATTCTTTTTATATTCACTAATAACAACAAATAATTGGCTTAAGGCATCTTTGTTATCAAGTAATACGCCACCAAGTTTTATAATTAATGGTCTCATTTTAGTTTCCTAGTAATTTAACTTATTGTTAAGATGTTCAAAATTTAAAATAGAAATTAGTCCATTTTTATAATAATGCGGTTGTTTCATCAAAACCATACCGAATGTTCATGCACTGTACAGCCTGCGTTGCTGCGCCTTTTAATAAGTTATCCTCAACAGAAATTAAGATTAAATGACGATCTTTTAATACAAAGCCAATATCGCAATAAGGCAAACCAACAACAGATTTTAATGCAGGCAAATTTTTTTGATACACTCGAATTAAAGGTTTATTTTGGTAGTATTTATTTAAAGTAGCAAGAATGTCTTGTGATGTTACACCCGCTTTTACTCGGCAAGTGATTGTGGCGTGGATACCTTGTTTAAAACTACCTAGATGCGGTGTAAAAATAACTTCTTGCCCTAAATGCGTTGCAATTTCGGGCTGATGGCGATGAGTAAATACCCCATAAGCATGTAAACTTACTTCGCAAAATAAATTATTATGTGAAGGTTTTCGGCCTGCGCCACTCACACCACTTACAGCATTAATTACCGGCCATTGTGAATTATCCAATAAACTCTCTTCGATTAACGGTTTTAGTGGTAATTGCGAAGCGGTAGGATAGCACCCAGGCACAGCAATAAGCTGTGCATGTTTGATCTGCTCAACATTCCACTCAGCTAAACCATAAACAGCTTTATCTAACCATTTAGGGTGTTGGTGCGTGAAACCATAGTAATCGCTATAAAAAGTAGCACAATTCACCCTAAATGCGCCTGACAAATCAAATACAGTGCAACCATGCTCTAAAAAGTAAGGAGCAATATTGTGACTAACGGTATGTTCGGTGGCTAAAAAAACAATATCAACATCATTGATATAAGCAGAATAATCAGACGTTGCTATAAGTGGCAGATCAATAACCCCTTTTAGCTGAGGATGCAGCTCATAATCAGAAATCAGCCTGCCACCATCTTGACTATTTTCCGACACAATTAAAGCGGTAAGTTCGACATGGGGATGCTTGTGCAAATAATAAGCTAATTTTGCGCCCGCATACCCGCTTGCACCGATAACAATTGCCTTTAACATATTCATCCTTATTAATTCTTACGCAATAATTGCACATATAGTAAGCCATTCAAAAGACTAACACAAGCACAAAATGAATTTTTATTCACTTTTTATGAATTTAATTTCATTATTTCTATCAGAATTGATTTTAAGATAAGGCTTAAATGCTAAAACATTTTTTGCAAAAATAAGGTACAAACAAATAATATTAATACCTACCAATAACGATCGGTAGGTATTTAATGAGCTATATTATTTTAAAAAACTTGCTGATTTTAATATTGCTATCAATAATTCCCAATAACGATAAACACTTTGGATATTGACTTTCTCATCTGGGGAATGTGGTGAAACAATTGTTGGTCCAATTGAGATCATATCCATATTTGGATAACTTTGCTTAAATAGACCACATTCCAGCCCTGCATGTATCACCATTATTTTTGCCTGCTGAGAAAAAATTTCGTGATATTTACCTTTTGCAAGTTTAAGTAATTGCGAATCTAAATTGGGTTCCCAACCCGAATAGCCACCACTGATTTCGTAATTAGCATTAATAAGTTGGCTAAACGATACCAAGGTTGATACAACAGCATCTTTTGCACTATCCACTTGAGAGCGAATCAAAAAATGGGCATTAAATTGGTTGTCTTCGATACTGACTATACCTAAATTAAGTGATGTTTCAACCACACCATGAAGCTGATCGCTCATTCTAATCACACCATTAGGTGCGGTATTGAGATAGTTTATAATCTTATTTTGATGTTCAGCTGTTAATACCCTTTTGACTTTATTAGATTCAACTTCAGATAATGTTATTTCGATAGAAGGTTCTACATGGCCTAATTCGTTGTGTAAAATAGTTTGATATTGTTTAACAATGGCTTCTAATTTAGGTAGATCTTGTTTATTTAAAGTGATTTCAATAAAAGCTTCTCTTGGAATAGCGTTACGTAGTGAGCCACCTTTTATGTCGGCTAATCTAAATGGGATATCTTGTACATACTGCGCTAAAAAGCGAGCCATTAATTTGATTGCATTACCACGCCCAAGGTGAATATCACAACCAGAATGCCCACCTTTTAGTCCTTTTAGTGAAATGCTTATATAACAATCATGCTTTTCAGGTATTACCGCATAGGTCACAGCAAAAGTTGTGGAAAAATCAACACCTCCAGCACAGCCCGTAAATATTTCCCCCTCATCTTCAGAATCAGTGTTAATCAAATAACGGCTCTTTAACCAATTAGGTTGTAAACCAAAAGCACCGTGCATACCTGTTTCTTCTGAGGTCGTTATTAATACTTCAATCGGCCCATGTTCAACAGCCGGATCAATTAACACAGCTAGCGCAGATGCTAAGCCGACACCATTATCTGCACCTAACGTGGTACCTTTGGCTTTTACCCATTCACCATCAACATAAGCTTGAATTGGATCAGTGAAAAAATCGTGCACAGTACCTTCATTTTTTTGTGGCACCATATCCATATGAGCTTGCAAAGCAATCGATGGACACTGTTCCATTCCTTTGCTTGCTGGTTTAGTGAGTAAAATGTTACCTACTTTATCAAGCTTGCAGTCGATATGATGCGTATTAGCAAAATCGACAATGTATTTAGTTATCATTTGTTCATGATGAGATGGATGCGGGATTTTACAAATATCATTAAAAATCTGCCAAACAAATTTGGGTGCTAAAGTAGAAAGCATGATATAACCTCAAAATTAATTAAGTTAGTATTAAATTAAGGAGTGGTTTTTTTTAACTAATCACTCTATAATAAGGTGCAATTTTACATCTATTTTTAGTTCATGAATATTTATTTATTCACACATTCGATTAAAATTGCAGGTTACTCATGTCAACAGAACAAACTTTATTAACAGAAGAAGAAATCCAAGCCAAAAAACAACACAAAGCAGAACTTATTGCTGAAAAGAAAAAATTCACCGTTACCTGGGAAATGTTGCAATCCTACGGACGTCAACTATCAGAACGTTTATTACCTGCTAATCAATGGAAAGGTATCATTGCCGTTAGCCGTGGTGGTTTAGTCCCTGCCGCTATTTTAGCTCGAGAACTTAGTATTCGTTATGTCGATACTGTTTGCATTTCAAGTTATGATCACGATCATCAACGCGAAAAACTGATCCTAAAGCAAGCCAATGGTGATGGCGAAGGCTTTATTGTCGTTGATGATTTAGTCGATACGGGCAACACTGCTCACACTATTCGTGAAATGTATCCAAAAGCTCACTTTGTTACTATTTTTGCAAAACCAGCAGGTAAACCACTTGTTGATGATTATGTTGTAGATATTGCTCAAGACACTTGGATCGAACAACCTTGGGATACAGGTGTTATGTTTGTTAAACCTATTTGCGATCATAAATAATCAATAAGGATACCAAGGTTGTTATGGCAGCTACCGAAAATCTAACAGCACAGATATTCAAACCACAATTGAATTATCCTGAGACTTCGACGCTAATTAACCGTACTGATAGTAGTAATGGCAGTAGCATTAGTGCGTTAGATGGAGAGGTCGACTCAAAATGGTATCGAATTGTCAACCCCATTTTGTGGCATTGGCGGGGGTTACCAAAATTAGAAGCTGAAGCGGTTTTATCAAAAATTGCCGCTTCAACAAGATGCCACACAAATGATAAATGGTTAGATACTGTTATCGGTTATCAATCTGGTAACTGGATTTATGAGTTTTTAAACCAAGCAGCAATGTGGCAAACTAAAGCAGAGTCAGTAGATAAAACAAATCTTACCGATGCAGATAAAGATAAGCTACTCAACGAGTACCTTATTGCCAGTGAATATGCAAGTATTGCCAGTTATCCACATTTTAAAAATGATGAGCTGGCAATGTATGCCCAAGCCTGTGCTTATCAAACTTATTCCAAAGCCCTTAATTTTTCACCTTTTTTGGTTAAAGAACTTGAATTTAAAGTTGATAATCACAACGTTAAAACAATTTTACACCTACCAAAAACTGAAGGGGCTTGCCCTGTGGTACTAATCTGTAATGCTTTGGGTAATTTACAAATCGATTATTATCGATATTTTAGTGAATTTTTAGCCCCTCAAGGGTTTGCCATGTTAACTGTTGATTTACCTTCTGTTGGCTATAGCCGTAATTTTGCTTTAACACAAAATAGCAGCAAAATTCATCAAGCTATATTAGAGCAATTGTCCAACATACCATGGATTGATGATCATCGTGTTATTGTTGCTGGTTTTCGATTTGGTTCGCATATTGCCACTCGCTTAGCTTATTTAATGCCAAATAAAATTAGAGGATTATTTAACTTTACGCCATTTGTTCATCAAATTTTTGCTGACAAAGAACTGCAAAAAGATCTTCCTAACAGTTATAAAGATATGCTAGCTAGCCGTTTGGGTTTACCTTCGATATCCAATCAGCAATTAGCCGCAGAGTTAAATTATTTTTCTCTAAAAAATCAAGGTCTTTTAACACATGCTTGCCAAGTACCGGTCATGAATATCATTTTTGAAAATGATAAATTAAGTAATCTTAGTGAAGCAAAATTGATTCATTCAACTAAACAAAATAAAATAGTGACCGTGCCAAAAACACCACTACAAAAAAGTTTACATCAGGCGTTAACCCAATCAGTCAAATGGATGAGGTCTGTTTTATAATTCACGATTAACCAAAAGAGTCATATTATGTCCAATAATAAACAACAAACTATTGTTGTTAAATTAGGCACCAGTGTACTAACTGGTGGTACTAAACAGCTAGATCGGGCACGAATAGTTGAGTTGATACGACAATGTGCAACTTTACATCAAAATGGACATAAAATTATTATTGTTACTTCTGGCGCCATTGCCGCAGGTCGCGAATACTTAAACTACCCTACCTTACCTAATACTATCGCCTCAAAGCAATTACTCGCCTCTGTTGGGCAAAGCAAACTGATACAACTTTGGGAACAGCTATTTTCTATCTATAAAATCTATATTGGCCAAATGTTACTAACTCGTGCAGATCTAGAAGATCGTGAAAGATTTTTAAATGCACAAGATGTATTAAAAGCCATGTTAGATAATCGTATCGTTCCTGTAATCAATGAAAACGATGCAGTCGCCACAGCCGAAATAAAAGTGGGCGATAACGATAATTTATCTGCCCTTGCTGCTATTTTAGCTCAAGCTGATAAACTGATATTATTAACCGATATTGATGGTTTATATACAGCCGATCCAAGAACAGATAGTAATGCAAAACTTATCCAAGAGATCGACCAGATCGATGATAATTTACGTAGTATTGCTGGTGGTAGTGTTTCTGGACTGGGTACAGGAGGTATGAGCACAAAATTACAAGCTGCGGAAATTGCAGGTAGCGCAGGTATTGAAGTGGTAATTGCAGCTGGAAATAGATCTAATGTGATTATTGATATTATCAATAATCAATTTGTTGGCACAAAATTTTTGCCGCAAAAAACACCACTAGAGCACCGAAAATACTGGTTATTTGGCGCGCCTAAAGCTGGTAAAGTATTTTTAGATGATGGTGCGGTTAATGCAATATTAAACAACGGTAGTTCACTACTACCAAAAGGCATTATAAAAGTTGAAAAAAACTTTTCTCGTGGTGAAGTGATTGATATTTGTAATAGCATCGGCAAGCATATTGCTCAAGGTGTTAGCCGATACAATAGCGATGCACTGAGGCAAATTGCAGGACACCATTCCAAAAAAATTAGCCAAATTATTGGCTATGAATATGGTTCTGTTGCTGTTCATCGAGATGATATGATAATTAAATAACAGATAATTGAATTAATGTTTTTCCGATATAACCCAATCATAAACAAAAAATAATGTATTATTGTATTAAACGATTAACTCATTAGGATAGAAAATAAAGTCATCTTAAGGGAGAATCTAATCCAAAGTTTACGTATTTACTCATTAAAAGTGATGAGAAGTTCTGTTACCAAATTCTACAATAAACCAACCGATTGTAGCGTTACAATTTCAGGTTTCGCATTATGAGTTCTTCAAAAACTTATTATATAGCTAAATACATCATCTTTTGACCAAATCATCCATCGGAAACCTTACGTTTCTCAGATTGTTAGATAACTCCATTACTAAATCTTTGAAGATTTTTTATTCATTTTCAGTTGCTTATTTTTTGTATATTACAAATATTAAAAATAAGTAAATACAACAATTATTTATAGGATTGGATAAAACACATTTTCAGCCAATTATTGCAGCGCTTATCACATCACTTGCTGTTTATAAAATGTGTTAATCCTTTTAAAACTTTAGCTGTTCCAATTAAATAATTTATCTTGCTGCGCGCTCTAAAATAGCTTCAGCGGGCTGTCTTTGTATGTAAACCATTCTAGCAATTAATAATAATGCTGCAACAGCAAGCCCTGATATAATTCCTATCCAAAAACCAGCGGCACCGATTGGTTTAATGATTAGATCGGTCAATCCTAGAACATAACCAACAGGCAATCCAACAACCCAATAAGATAGTAGTGTAATAAAAAAGATGCTTTGAGTATCTTTATAACCTCGCAACACATTACTTGCCACAACTTGCAAATAGTCAGATGCTTGATAGATAGCAAGTAAAATAATTAACTGCATACAGATAGCAATAACCGCGGCCTCGCTGGTAAATAGTGCGATAATTGGTGTTCTAAAAATAACTAGAACTAGTGCAACAAAAACAGCCATGCAGAGCGATATTGATAAACTGATATAGGCGGTTTGTTTAGCTAACGCTGGTTTTTTATTACCTAGTAAATAGCCAACACGTATACTGGTTGCAACACCAAGAGATAATGGTATAGCAAAGGTCAAACTACTGATAGTAAAAATGATTTGGTGAGCAGCAACGGTTATTTGCCCTAATGGAGCTATTAATAACGCAATCACAGCAAAAAGGCTCATTTCAAAGAAGTAAGCCAGTGCCAAAGGAGTACCCAGTATAATAATCTTTTTGATTATAGTAAAATCAACCAGTTTTGTGATTGGAGTATTACGTATATCTTGTTGGCTTGGACTAACTAGTGTATATAAGCGTATTAAAATAAACATAAGCCAAAATATAATTGTTGCTGTAATGCCACAACCAACGCCACCAAAAGCAGGTAAGCCTAACTTACCATAGATTAAAATGTAGTTAATTGGAATATTGGCAAGAAGAGCAATAAATATGATGACCATAGCGGGTTTAGTATTCGATAGTCCCTCACATTGATTTCGGTAAACTAAAAAGAGTAAGAACGCAGGCACCCCCCACATGATAGCGCGTAAAAATGAGACGGCAACGTTAACCATTTCGGGATCAATCGGGTGATCAACTGAACTCCTTAAATTAATTATTTTGTCAGAATGATATAAGAAAATCATCATTAATATCGATAATATTAAAGCAATTACCACACCTTGACGAGTTTGGCTTGCAACCTGATCACGTTTAGCTGCACCATTTAAGTTTGAGATAATGGGGGTTAGCACCGTTAACAAACCTTGGCCAAATAAAATTGTTGGTAACCAAATTGATACGGCAATAGCTACTCCAGATAAGGCTGTTTTGCTATAATTTCCCGCCATGATGGTATCGACAAAGGTGATTGCCGTTTGAGATACTTGTGCAATAAGTACAGGAACTGCTAATTTACCAAGATTTTTTACTTCGTGTTTATAATGTTGTTTCATGGTTTATTACCTTTTAACTGTTCCCCAGAGGTCGTATTCATCAGAATGTTCAATATTAACTTGAACAATATCACCTACTTTAACTTGGTTTTCTTCATTTAAATATACAACACCGTCTATTTCAGGAGCATCAGCCATGCTACGGCCTATTGCGCCTTCATCATCAATTTCATCAATAATAACGGGAAGCGTTTTACCTATTTTGGCTTGTAGCTTTTGTGTTGAGATTTTTTGCTGTAATTGCATAAAACGATCAAAACGCTCTTGTTTGATCGTTTCTGGTATTTGGTTAGCTAGTTTATTGGCAGCTGCACCTTCTACGGGGCTATAAGTGAAGCAACCAACACGATCCAATTGTGCTTGAGATAAAAAGCTGAGCAATAGCTCAAAATCTTGATCTGTTTCACCTGGGTATCCGACTATAAAAGTGGAGCGCAAAGTAATATCTGGGCAGATTTCACGCCATTTATCAATTCTTTCTAAGGTTCTTTCAATAGTTCCCGGTCGTTTCATTGATTTTAAAACTGATGGGCTTGCATGTTGTAATGGCACATCTAAATAAGGTAGGATTTTTCCTTCAGCCATTAATGGTATTAAGTCATCAACACTAGGATAAGGGTACATATAATGCAATCTTACCCAAATTCCTAAGTTAGCTAACTGTTCACAGAGGGTCTGAATATCGGTTTTTAATGGTATACCGTTCCAAAAGTTAGTGCGGTTTTTTATATCGATACCATAGGCTGACGTATCTTGCGCAATCACTAATAGTTCTTTAACTCCACTATCAGCTAAGCGTTTGGCTTCATCTAAAACGTTACCAATTGGTCGGCTAATCATATCTCCACGCAAAGATGGAATAATACAAAATGTGCAACGGTGGTTACAGCCTTCTGAAATTTTGAGATAAGCATAATGTTTCGGTGTTAATTTCACACCTTGTTGAGGAATCAAACTCGTATAAGGATTATATGCAGGTTTGGGGACATATCTATTAACATGACTTAATACAGATTCATAGCTATGTGGGCCAGATATTTCAAGTACTTTGGGATGTACAGATCTAATTTGATCTTCTTTTGCGCCAAGGCATCCAGTAACAATGACTTTACCATTTTCGTTCAATGCTTCACCAATTGCTTCAAGAGATTCTTGTACGGCACTGTCAATGAATCCACAAGTGTTAACAATAACCAGATCGGCATTATCATAGCTTGGCACAACTTGATAACCTTGCGTGCGTAATTCAGTTAAAATTCGTTCAGAATCGACTAAGTTTTTAGGACAGCCAAGGCTCACAAATCCAATTGTAGGGGGTGATATATTCATAGTGTTTATAATTGTGTTTTATATAAAGAGGTATTGTTTGAGAATTTAATAAACTATTTTTATAATTATTTGCTAATCAAAATAACCTCGGCATTCTATCACATTTCATTATAGTTGATACACTGATTTTCAAATTTGAAAGGAATATTAGATATGTATTAACTGATTTAGTTAATAGTAGTAATAAGATTTAACCTATTATTTTTAAACAGAAAAAACAACTTATTGAATAACACCTCCATTTCAACCAAATATAGCCTTTATTACTAATAAAGGCTATTTTAATAATAGGAAGATAAATTTATTAACAATCTTATTTTAATGCATTAGTGACTTCGTCTATCTGAAGATTTATGCTTTCAGCACCACCACCAGACAAATACCAAAGATCAGGTGTTAAATAAACTACTTTTGTTTTGCTTTTGTTTAGTACTTTTGGAGAAAAATAGTGTTCAACCATACCTTGATTACCAATTGCTTTACTGCGGTCAACGATAAAAACGATATCTGGTTTCACTGATTTGATGTAATTATCATCAATAAAAACTGGCGCAGGTTTCCCGAGTTTTGATTGCGCAGGCATAATAGTTAGTGGCACAGCACGCTTAACGTTTAGCACATCATGAATCAGCGCTGCACTTGAGCTTGAATTAATAAGTATCATCTTTCCATCATTGTGGATAGTTACAATAGCCTTTTTGGGGCTAGCTTGAGCTACAGATTGGGCATCTTTAATTTTTTTATCTAATGATTGAATAATTTCATTCGCTTTGCTTTCTGACCCTGTTATATTGGCTAGCACTTGAATATGGTTTTTGACCGATTCAACATAATTTTTAGCATCAACGCTTAAATTAATGACAGGCGCTATTTTTGATAGTTCTTCAGTTTTACTAGCTTGACGCCCATCAATGACAATCAAATCAGGATTAACTTTTTTGATTACCTCAATATTAGGCTCTTTCATATTACCAGTATCGGAGAGCGACGTATTATTAAATTGTTGCAAATAAGATGGAATAACTGATAGTGGAGTTGCAGCAACTATCGATCCTTTTCCTAACGCATCTAAAGTATCTAATGCGCCATAATTCATTACCACTACTTTTTTAGGCGATTTAGGGACAACTACCGTTTGGCTATCAGTAGTTACGCGCATTGTTGATGATTGACAGGCGGTTAATCCTAATACGATCACAGCAATACTACTCAAAAGTAACTTTTTTTTCTTATTCATATCTAAATTCTCGCATTGTTTTAAATGATAATAATTATTATTCAACAAAGAAAGTTTGTCTAGATCTAAATAATTTTTTACAAAGATATTGATAATCATTATCATATAGTGTAGTGTGCTTAGAGATGAAAGGAAATGTAAATATCATTATAAATAATGGGGTTATAATAAATGAACGCAAAAAAGAAGTTTAAGTTGGCAACACATGTCATTAATACTAGTATTTTGTTGTCATTATCAAGTACTGCTATGGCTGTTGGCAATTCAGATACTGATACCATGGTGGTTACTGCATCAGGTTTCTCACAACAAGTGAAAGAAGCGCCTGCGACTATTTCAGTTATTACACCTAAAGAAATCGAAAATAAACCTTACCGCGATGTTACTGATGCGCTAAAAGATATCCCTGGCGTAAATATTACCGGTGGTGGTGATTCTACTGATATTAGCATTCGTGGTATGGATGCAAAGTATACCTTGATATTAGTTGACGGCAAAAAAATTAGTACGCGTGAAACAAGACCTAATAGTGACAATTCTGGTTTTGAACAAGGCTGGTTACCACCATTAACCGCTATTGAACGTATTGAAGTGGTGCGTGGGCCGATGTCGTCATTATATGGCTCTGATGCCATGGGTGGGGTTATTAATATCATTACCAAAAAAGTATCCAATAAATGGCAAAGTGGCCTGCGTCTAGAATCAGTTATTCCTTATCGTTCAGAAGAAAAAAATACCTATACTGGTAGTTTCTCAACTATGGGACCGATTATTGATGATATTTTGGGTATCCAACTTTATGGACAATATTCAAGACGCCATGAAGACAAATTTCTAAATGGTCATTCAGGACAA
Organism: Gilliamella sp. Fer1-1; assembly: GCF_001690825.1. Lineage (NCBI taxonomy): Bacteria > Pseudomonadati > Pseudomonadota > Gammaproteobacteria > Orbales > Orbaceae > Gilliamella > Gilliamella sp. Fer1-1. The sequence goes on along the minus strand of NZ_LZGX01000070.1, from coordinate 15,183 downwards.
AAATTACGTAGCTTAAATGGTAAATTATCATTAAATGCATCTGATACACAAAAATTTGATCTTGATTTTGGACGATCTTTGCAAAATAGTAACGCAACCGCAGGCAAAACAAGAGATAAATCTAGAAATAATTTTAATCGGGATAATCGCCGTAATTCGTTTGCTCTGACACATAATGGTTTGTTTGGCGATGTATCTACCACTTCCTTTGTTGCTTATGAAGGCAATAACAACCCTAAAAGAAATATGAAAATTCGAAACACCGACGTAGATACACGTGTGACTATTCCTTTTAGTATCAATATGCTGACTTTAGGCGGAAAATATAATTATCAAGAATTACATGATAAAGGAAACCAGCTAAAAACAACATTATCTAAAATCGATCGTTGGAATTATGCGCTATTTGGCGAAGATGAATTACGCATTTTAGAAAATTGGAGCTTAACTTTAGGATTACGTTATAACAAAGATGAAAATTATGGCAGTAACTGGAATCCAAGAGTTTATAGTGTTTGGAATATTGATGATAACTTTACCCTAAAAGGGGGGTATTCTACAGGCTATGCAACTCCACAGCTACGTTATGTTGTAAGTGATTGGGGACAAGTAACTGGAGGCGGATACTCAGATGGGGTAATTATTGGGAATCCAAATTTAAAACCAGAAAAATCAAATAATTTTGAAATCGGGATCGGATATACTAATGATTATGGTATCGATACTTCTGCAACAGCATTTTATACAAAATATAAAGACAAAATTCAGTCATATTATATCTGTAATCACAAGCATAACTGTGAGTTAAATGGTTATAGTAAAATATTTGACTTTATACAAGGTCGTGAAAATGTTGGTAAAGCCGATCTTAAAGGTTTTGAATTTTCATTCAAAACACCATTATTAACCGATTTTTTACTAAGCTCTAACTACTCTTGGACAAAAACAGAACAAAAAAGTGGCAAATATAAAGGACGTCCTTTAAATCGAACACCAAAACAAAAATTCAATACCCAACTAGATTGGTATGCTACCGAGCAATGGGATTTATGGGCTAAAATGGCCTATTATGGTGTAGAATCATCTAATAATCGTAGTGGGCAAAAAATTGAGTACCCAGGCTATACTTTCTGGGATGTGGGTGCCTCTTTCCAAATAAACAAAGATGCGAAAGTTTATGGTGGGGTTTATAACTTATTTGACAAAAACGTTTCTAACGAAGACTTCGGTAAAACCTTAGAAGGTCGCCGTTATTTTGTGGGCACCGAAATTAATTTCTAATCAACCAATATGTTATTTTAGTTTATTATTCTAAGGCAGCTTTAATTTAGCTGCTTTTTTTGTAAATAATCCATTAACTTATGAGTTTATTTACTAAAAAATAACCCATATAAAATGTTGATTTTATTTTTTTGTTTTTGATAAAAATACTCTGTATCAATCATAAATTGAGTTTGTGATATATCTAGGCTTTTACTTACTTGCTCAATTAATGCGATATTGTCAATGTGTTTTTTTTAAATCTTCTACTTCAAATCCTCGTTTTGAGCTGTTTCAGTTACTGATTTTGCCATAAATCACCTTGATTGATTAAATATCTGTTGATATATTTAAAACAGGAGGTGGCTACGCCCCACCTTTGATGGTTAATAGACTGCAAATGATATCAATATTATAAACAAGAGAATTAAGCGTATATTTATTCTTTTACTCTTTTAAATCCTTATCGAAAGCTGAGGGTTTATTTTATCAAGTTTCTTGCAGGATGGTTCTGTTGCAGGATGCTCTACTATAAAAATCGATGTTTTATATAACATATTAAATTTTTTACAGTTATTGGATTTATTTTAAATGGATTTTATGGGAAAAATAGCTATCTTACTTTTATTTACTCCATTATTGGTTTATTCAGCACAGAACTTTAATTCAGCTAAAACACATTTAACTAAATTATATAAATCAACCCCTGATAAAACTACATTTTATTACGGGTGAGAATTTTCGTGGATAGATAAAAAGGCGTTGTTGATTTTGACAAATGTGGATACCATACAAGAAAAATCAGGCTATAGCTGAATGAATTGAGTGGGACCATGTTATACCTGCCGAAAATTTTGGTAGACACTTAACATGCTGGCAAGCAGGTGGACGTAAAGCGTGTCAATCAAATAGCAAGTGATATACATAACTTTCAAGCGGCTATTAGTGAAGTGAATGGCGATAGGTCTAATTATCGTTATTCGCTATTCACTAAAGTATTTAATCAGTATGAAAAGTGTAAAAGTGCTGTGGATTTTAAAGCTTGCATATTCCAGCCACGTGACGAAATTCGTGGAATGATAGCACGTACATATCTTTACATGTCTGATAAATATAAAATCAATTTATCTAATCAAGAAAAGAAGCTAATAATGGCTTGGAATAAAATGTATGCACCTGAAAATTTAGAGTGTAAACGTAATGCGCATATAGCAAAAGTGCAGGGTAATGATAACAAGTTTGTTACTGGGCGATGTACACAATGAAAAAGTTAATCGTATTATTTTTAATTATTTTTTGGTCGCAAATTGTAGATGCGGCAGTAATCCATAATATAACGTATCGTGGTTCAGATCCTGATGCAATTAGGTTGATCGGTGGTGTATCTTTTTTTGCTTTGATTTATATCTGTTTTATTATGGTCAATTTTCTATTAGAAGAGAGTGACAAACCAAAGGATGAGCAAGACAAATTAAAGCAAAATGGAGTGCGTTCTAGCAAAAAAAACAAGCCAGTGAACGAGAAATTCAAAAAATACGAAATATACACTTCTAAGAATTTTAAAAAGAAAAAATGAAGTCGCTTGACTGCGTTTTTTTGTGCCTAGATTTTGAGTAATTCACTCAATACCAAATCGACAGCAATGCTATATACACATCATAATAAACAGCATTAGACTAAAGAGCGATTTAACTTTATGAAAAAATTAGGGAAGTAAGCAGGTAGAATGTTATTAAACTGGAAACGAGTTAAGTCAATTATTGAAAATAAGACCCATTCCTTTCACCAAAATAAAACTCAAAATTCAAGCAAAAATCAGTCATAACAATCGCCGATTTTATTGAAATTTTTTCATGTGGAAATTCGTTTATTTTGAAATTGTTAGCATTTAAAGGGCTATTTAATGGTATCTATTTTACCCTACTAATAAAATCTAAATTCAAGGTAATCACTTTAAAGACTTTCTAGATAAGGCTTTAGAATGGTACGCCCGGGTGGACTCGAACCACTGACCCCCACCATGTCAAGGTGATGCTCTAACCAACTGAGCTACGGGCGTATATTTGAAACACGCAAATATTAACTGGCAAATTGCTTTGTATCAAGTAAAAAAATAAAAAATAGCTGTTTTTTTAAGCTGTTGAACAATATTGACTATATAATAAACATTATTTACTTTGAAATTGAAAAAAACTTTGTATTACCATTTATGAAGCCTTTTATTAGTATTTTTTTATTTTTGCGAACAATTGTAAATTTATGAAAATTCTGGGTGGTTTGTTTAAATTAATTTAGCTATACTCGCTTCTTTACGTAGGTGTTACATGTTTAGGATTGTATGTCGATAAAAGATCAGATTGAAGATGTGTTGCAAAATGTATTTGGTTATAAATCATTTAGAAACCAACAAAGGGAAATTATTGAATCTATTATCGAGGGACGTGATACTTTAACAATTATACCAACTGGCGGGGGAAAATCTTTATGTTATCAAATTCCCGCAGTTTTGTTATCAGGAACAGCAATAGTTATTTCCCCATTAATTTCCTTGATGAAAGATCAGGTTGATCAATTATCAGCCAACGGTATTGCTGCTGCATATCTTAATGCATCACAATCACAAACCGAACAACAAGAAGTACTAGCTAAATATTTAAATCATTCAATAAAGCTATTATATGTTTCACCAGAAAGGTTGGCTGTATACTCTTTTTCAACATTAATAGATGAACATCCACCTTCATTAATCGCCATTGATGAAGCGCATTGTATTTCACAATGGGGACATGATTTTAGACCAGATTATCGTCAATTAGGCCAGCTTTCATCTCGTTTTCCAAAAGTGCCAATTGTTGCATTGACGGCAACCGCCGACAAAATGACTCAGGCTGATATTATTCATCAACTTAATTTAATCGACCCATTAGTTATAGTAAGAAGCTTTGATCGGCCTAATATTCGTTATACGGTGGTTGAAAAATTTAATCAAACCGAACAAATTGTCTCGTTTATTGAAACACAAAATGGTAATAGTGGAATCATTTATTGTTCAAGCCGTTCTAAAGTTGAAGATATGACCACAAGGCTTGCTGCCCGCGGTTTTTCAGTTGCAGCGTATCATGCTGGGTTGACGAATAATGAACGTCAACAAGCCCAAGAATCTTTTTTAAAAGATGATGTTCAAATTATTGTTGCCACCGTTGCATTTGGAATGGGAATCAATAAACCCAACGTGAGGTTTGTTATTCATGCAGATTGCCCTAGAACTATCGAAGCGTATTATCAAGAAACGGGGCGAGCAGGACGAGATGGTGTGCCGGCTGAAGCGGTACTATTGTTTAATAAAAAAGACTTAGATTGGTATTATCGACAAATTAACGAAAAAATGGATGGTCAACATAAAGACGTTGAACAACATAAAATAAATGCCATGGAAGCATTTGCACAAAGTTTGACTTGCCGCCGAATTGTGTTGCTTAATTATTTTGGTGAGGATCGAACAGAGCCTTGTAATAACTGCGATGTTTGTTTATATCCACCTGAACATTATGATGGTTTAATTGATGCGCAAAAAGTTTTATCTTGCACTTATCGTATTGGGCAACATTACGGTGCTCAATATATTATTGATGTTTTACGTGGATCTGGGCGTTCCCAAATTAAAGAAAGTGGTCATGATAAATTATCAGTTTATGGAATTGGCAAGCAGCATTCATCTGCTTATTGGCATAGTGTTATTAGGCAGCTCATTTATTTGGGATATTTATGCCAAAACATATCAACTTATACAACACTACAATTAACGCAAAAAGCGCGTTCAATACTTAGAGGCGAAATACCGCTATCTTTGGCTAAACCTCGTTTAGAAATCGTTAAGAAAAGCCGTATAAATCGATATGCTAGAGCAATTAATTTAACAACAATTTTATCTTACGAAGAACGAATTTTATTTGGTAACCTTAAGCGATTGCGAAAAAATATTGCTGACGCAGAGGATATCCCTCCATATATTGTTTTTAGTGATGCGACATTGCTTGAAATGGTTCAAACCACACCAGCAAGTAAAAAACAGCTAATTAATATTACTGGTGTAGGTAAAATCAAATTGGAAAAATATGGTAATTTGTTCTTAGATGAAATAAAGGAATTTATGATAAAAAACATGTAATAATTTTTCATCAATTACATATAATAACCATCTTTAGAGAATTTTGATTTATTTGACCCTATAAATAATTTTATGTATTTGCTTATTTTTTAGCGTATTGTAGTGTATAAAAATAAGTAAATGAAAATGAAGACCAAAAGATTAAAATAGTTAGTAACTAAGTTAGCTAACAAGATACTCCCCCAATTGACTTGGATGAGTGAATATCTTTTCAAATAAATTGAACATCGAAACGACTCTTAATGCAAAATGGCTGAGTATTTCGGTCATAACAAATATCACAGCGAAGCAACAATCAGCGCAATGATTATAGCAAAAAGCGGTGATGAGTAGTCATAGCGAGCTAGAGCTACCTTATACTATTCTCACCGCAAATTACATTATCTTTGTGTATTATATTCAATATATGGTCATGTTTAATACATGTGTAAAAAAGATTCAGGAATCTATACCATTTCACCGTAAAGATGATTTATTACATAACATCCAATTGCGAGTAATAATAAAAATGTCAATAATTGGTTTTCCACATGCTAATTGAATAGCTAATTACAGAGGCAGAGTCGGTTATTTACAACAAGCTATCTAGTTAAATTTTATCAGATTGAAAGGCAATGCTTTATTCTATGATTGGATAACTGACTGGAAAAATGAAAGGTAGGTGTGATGGTGATCGAACTCGCAACCATTTGATTAATAGTTCTTTAAAGTAGTATTTAAAATCAATTGCTTATAATTAATCAAGGGTTAATAATACCTATATAAACACATTTAGCTATATAAGGATATATCCAACCGCCATTTTATCGCCATAATTTCTTTGCGCTATAAACATGAGAATGAGCTTGGTATATTGTTCTTTTGTTATATTGATTTAGTAATTCAATGTTATTTCTATCATAATAAACATGGATTATATTACCTTGAACTTCTTTACATCTTTCAATCACTTTATTATGGTAGTCCGATGTCCATCCTTGTGTTTCTGCAAATTTATTTAAATTTGTGAAAGAATAAATGACAAAAGACGAAGAATTTAAATTAAATTCAGTAATAGAGTTTATATTATCTTCAAGGCTATTAAAGCCCCTATCTGAAAGCAATACTGAATGGTCATCATAACAATTTATAGTTATTGTTTTGTAATTGTCTTTATTTTCATATATATTTCTGGCTAAAGACTCCAACATGTTAATTTTTTCTCCTTTATGCTCAAATTCTATTAAAAGCATAAATAAACCTTTTAGCCATAACTTGTATTGTTCTTCACTTACATCTAAAAGGTTATATAAATAATTCAGATGTTTTGCTTCCCCATTTATTATCTTTCTATATATTCCTTGGTATTTCTTGTCAGTTGGTATATATTGTAAAATTGGTTTTAAAGTATTAATTGTTTTCTTTATACAGAAAGGATTTCGAAGTGAATTAAGTGTTTTAAGTATAAAAATATTAAACAATTCATTAAGAATATCTTTGTTTCTATTATCTATTTTTTTAAGTAAGCTTTTTGTATGCATAATTATGTTTGATTCATATTTATTAAATAATAATTCAAAGTTATAACGTAATTTTTTAGATTCATCATCCACGTCAAAACTATATAAATCAAAGATAGACAAATTATTCTCAATTAATCTGCCATTATCATTTTCTAATTCAATTTTAAATGATTCTCGGTTAACAATGTTAAATGAATAGATTCTTTGTTTGCTAGGTTTAGCATCCGGATTAATTGCATTTAATCTTTGTTCTGCTTGGGAAATATAGTGTTGATTTATAGTTTGATTGATAAATTTTTTTGTCATATTGAACCCAATGGATTCACCTTTACCACATATTCAAAATGCTCAGGTGCAAAATGCGCATATCCCATAGTCATTTTGATGTCGGTGTAGCTGGGGATTTTTTGTAATACTAAAATATTACCACCATTCACCATAAAATGGCAGGCAAAAGTATGCCATAAACATGTGTTAACTGGCGATCTGGTAATTCAATACCGGCTCTGTCGATTGCTGAACGGAACGCTGAGTAACAAGACGTAAATAAGGTGTGAGGGTTCCGTTAAATAACTTGTCACTTATTGGAATGGTTCGATTACCTTTGGTATTGATATAGATGATCTTACTGTCTTTAACTTGAGGGCTTTTAGGTTTTCGGGTTCGCTCCAACGTGCGTCAGTTGCTAAACAGATTTTAACGATAACAGTTAAGTCTTTAGCCGTACTTTGCTCACATGATAAGAGTGAGCCATCAATTTGCTTTTTTGTTAGATTAGCCATTTCTTGCTCATCGGTTTTAAATGAGCGCATTTGTTAAAGTGAGTTGTTGTGTTTCCACTCCCCTAGCCGAATTAACTTATTAAACACGGATTTAAAATACATTAATTCAAAACGCATTATGCGTGGGGCAATTTTTTATTCTGTCAGCCCCGAAATATTTCACCATCAATACGCTTTTGAGCTAAAGCAATAGGTCAATCTCGGCACTAGATTTTACTAGCACGCAGCTAATCCAGCGAAAGAGCATATCCATGCCAATAATTTTTATTTTGAAATGGTAGGAAACAGATTATATACAATTATAAAAAATTGCACCGCCATTTTACCGCCACTCGTTATTTTCATAGGAGTTTCTAAGGAAGGATTTTTATATAACTTATTGATTTTATATTATAAATGGTGGGTTGTGAGGGGATCGAACCCGCGACCAATTGATTAAGAGTCAACTGCTCTACCGACTGAGCTAACAACCCATAAGAATTTATATAGGTATTCTATATAAATTTAACCAACATTGCAAATTACTAATCAATTTTATTTATTAACAATTTGAGATAAATCTCAAAAATATCAAATTTAATATGATAAGATGATTAAAACAATATAATTACTCTATTTAACTTTAATTTCTCATTGGTTAATAGTTACTACCCTTAGCAATTAAAATTTAATACAGCTTTTATGAAAATAATTTAGATTGTTATTGTTTTTAGTGCTTCAACAAGATTTTATGTCATAAATTATAAATAAGGAGGCAAAGAATGAAAATATCATCGGTAGCTATGGTGATTTCAATGGGGTTAGCAAGTTCAACTGCTTATGCACATACTGCAAATGAAATTATTATCCGAGGTGGACCTGTTTATGTTCACCCTCAAGATAAAAGTGATCATGTCAAAGTAGGCGGAGCAAAAACTGATCTAAAAGCAAAAGCGGATAACGACACTCAGCTTGGATTAAACTTTCAATATATGGTTACAGATAATATTGGTGTTGAATTATTAGCTGCAACCCCATTTAGCCACCAAGTTAAATTAGGAGGGGGAAATTCAACAGGGCTTTCTGGCGCTCATCTTGGTAAAATCAAACATTTGCCACCTACATTAAGCGCTGTTTGGTATCCACTTGATTCACAATATGAGTTACAACCCTATGTTGGATTAGGCATAAATTACACGTTCTTTTTTGATGAAAAACTTAGTAGAGAAGCTAAAAATGCAGGATTTCATGGTTTAGATCTTGATAGTTCTTGGGGATGGGCTGCACAAGTCGGTACAGATTATACCTTTAATAATAATTGGCTTATTAATGCTCAGATCCGTTATATTGATATTGAAACTAAAGCAACTACTCATTTAGGCAATACTAAAGTTACAGCTAATTATAAACTTGATCCATGGGTTGCAATGATTGGTGTGGGCTATAAATTTTAATTTAATAACGCATAAAAAACCTCTCATCTGAGAGGTTTTTAATTACAAAGATTAGAGATTTTTTATTGCAGCATACTGCTCTTGCAGTTTTGCTTTATCATCAATATAACCTTGTTGTTTTTCTTTCTCTTTGGCAACAACTGCTGCGGGAGCCTTGTCAACAAAGCTTGCATTAGATAATTTATTAGTAATGCGAGTAATTTCACCTTCAATGCGAACAATTTCTTTCTCTAAACGAGCAAGTTCATCTTCTTTATTAATTAATCCCGCCATCGGCATTAATAATTCTGCACCATCTACTAATTTTGTTACCGATAATGGTCCACTTTCACCTTCATCTAATAATACTATTTCAGATAATCTAGCGAGTGATTCAATAAAGCTAATATTATCGCTAATGATTCGGTGCACCGTTGGTGTTGCTTTGCGAATTAATAATTGCAAAGGTTTGCTTGGTGCAATATTCATTTCAGCACGAATGTTACGAACCGCAATAACAACATCTTTAATCCAATTGATATCGGCAACAGCTTCATTATTTAAATGCTGTTTATCACAAGCAGGCATTGGCTGTAACATGATAGTATCAGCTTTGATTTTCATTAATCCTTTTACATTTTGCCAAATTTCTTCAGTAATAAATGGAATAATAGGATGAGCAAGACGCAGCAAAGCCTCTAAAACAGTAACTAAGGTGTGACGAGCCGCGCGTTGCTGTGAAGATTCACCATGGGCTAAAATAGATTTTGTTAGCTCTAAATACCAGTCACAGAATTGGTTCCACGTGAACTCATATAGAATGTTAGCAGCTAAATCGAAACGATAAGTATCAAAAGCTTCACGATAAGCCTTAACTGTTTGATTAAATTCAGCCAAAATCCATTTATCCGCTAGAGAGTAGTCAAAATCGCCACCATTAAATCCACAATCATGCCCTTCTGTATTCATCAATACATAACGGCTAGCATTCCAAAGCTTGTTACAGAAGTTGCGATAACCTTCCAAGCGTTTTAGATCCCAATTGATATCTCGTCCTGTTGAAGCTAATGCGGCTAAAGTAAAACGTAGTGCATCCGTGCCGTGAGCTTCTATACCATTAGGAAATTGTTTTTGAGTGCGTTTAGCGATTTTTTCCGCTAATTGAGGTTGCATCATGTTGCCAGTACGCTTTTCTAATAGTTCTGGTAGTGAGATGCCATCAATCATATCTAAAGGATCGATAACATTTCCTTTAGATTTTGACATTTTTTGCCCTTCTTCATCACGAATTAATCCAGTTACATAAACCGTTTTAAATGGAACCTGTGGCTTGCCATCTTTATCTTTAATAAAGTGCATAGTCATCATGATCATTCGCGCAACCCAAAAGAAAATAATATCAAAGCCAGTAACTAAAACATTAGTTGGGTGGAACGTGGCTAAATCATCAGTCTTATTCGGCCAGCCTAATGTTGAAAATGTCCAAAGCGCTGAAGAGAACCAAGTATCAAGCACATCTTCGTCTTGGTTAAGCTCAATATCATCAGCAAGGTTATTTTCACGACGCACTTCCGTTTCATCTCGCCCGACATAAACATTTCCTTGTTTATCATACCAAGCGGGAATACGGTGTCCCCACCATAATTGTCGAGAAATACACCAATCTTGAATGTCATTCATCCAAGAAAAGTACATATTTTCATACTGTTTTGGCACAAATTGAATATCGCCATTTTTTACCGCTTCAATAGCAGGCTCTGCAAGCACTTTAGCACGTACATACCATTGATCGGTTAGCATAGGCTCAATAACAACACCACCACGATCGCCATATGGAACGGTTAAATCATGTGGCTCAATTTTGTCTAAAATACCCTGTGATTCACATTCTGCCACAATCGCTTTACGTGCGGCAAAGCGCTCTAAGTTTTGGAACTGAGCTGGAATTGTTGTTTCATATGCTTCGCTTGGCTCGCCATTAGTATCAAATACTTGAGCTTGCTCACCAATATGACCATCAAAAGTTAAGATATTTATCATTGGTAATTTGTGGCGTCGCCCTACTTCATAGTCATTAAAGTCATGAGCTGGCGTGATTTTTACGCAACCAGTACCTTTAGTCATATCGGCATGCTCATCTCCAATAATCGGTATACGACGATTAACAAATGGTAATACAACAAATTTACCAATCAGATCCTTATAACGCGGATCTTCAGGATTAACAGCAACACCGGTGTCCCCCAATAAAGTTTCAGGACGGGTTGTAGCAACAACTAAATAATCTTTACCTTCAGCTGTTTTTACGCCATCAGCTAATGGATAACGTAGATGCCACATTGAACCTTTAACCTCACGATTTTCAACTTCAAGATCTGAGATTGCTGTACGCAATTTGGGATCCCAATTGACTAAACGTTTACCGCGGTAGATTAAATTTTCTTGGTATAATTGGACAAAGACTTCTTTAACTGCATTTGACAAACCTTCATCCATTGTGAATCGTTCACGATCCCAATCAACCGAATCGCCCAAACGTCGCATCTGCTTAGTAATGCTTCCTCCAGACTCTGCTTTCCATTGCCAAATTTTTTCGATAAATGCATCACGCCCATAATCATGCCGCGTTTTATTCTCTTCAGCGGCAATTTTCCGCTCAACCACCATTTGCGTTGCAATACCAGCATGATCAGTACCCGATTGCCACAAAGTGTTATTGCCTTGCATACGATGATAGCGAATTAAAGCATCCATAATAGTTTGTTGAAACGCATGCCCCATATGTAAACTACCCGTTACATTTGGCGGTGGAATAGCAATACAATAACTTGGTTGAGACTTGTCACCATTGGGTTTGAAATAACCGCTTTCTTCCCAATGTTTATAAATAGGTTGTTCAATTTCGTGTGGATTATAAGTTGTATTTTTCATAATAAATGCACAAATCCTGATTTAAAGCATAAAATGGTTGCTATTCTACAGTAAAATAGCCAAACAATAAATTGGCATAACAATAAACTCACGGATTTAATCTGCTTTTTAAGAATTTTTATCAGAGAATGAATTACAAAAAAATACCGCTGACTATTAAGCGGTATTTTCATAATTGTCACTCATAATTTTGTCTACAGTTATTGCTGTTGGTAAATAAAATTATCAATCAATCGTGTTTTACCAATATAAACCGCCAAGGCACATAAACTATCTTTGGCAAGCATATTAATCGATGCTAATGATGCTAGATCGACAAATTCAATATAGTCAATTTTAGCCAAAGGTTGTTTGGAAATAACATCATCCATTGCTTTCTTAATAACTGTTACTGACTTTTCGCCCTGCTTTATCATTTTTTTAGCGCATTCAATTGCTTGATAAAGACAAACAGCAGCCTTACGTTCATTTTCAGATAAATAGCTATTACGTGAGCTTTTAGCCAAACCATCTGCTTCGCGCACAATCGGGCAACCGATAATATCAATATCGAAATTTAGATCACTGACCATCCGTTTAATGACAGCTAACTGTTGCGCATCTTTCTGCCCAAAATAGGCGCGATCGGGTTGAGTAATATTAAATAATTTGGTAACAACCGTACATACACCTTTAAAATGTCCTGGGCGCCTTTTTCCACATAACGCATCTGTTAAGTTATTCACATCAACATAGCTACTAAAATTAGGCATATACATTTCACTTGCCGTTGGGTGAAAAATCAAATCAACGCCCATTTGCTCACAAGCTATTTTATCTCGTTCTAAATCGCGTGGGTAACTATCTAGATCTTCTGACGGACCAAATTGTATAGGGTTAACAAATATGGTCACAATCACTTTTTGGTTATCTTTTTTAGCCGCAGCCATTAAACTTTGATGACCTTCGTGCAAAAATCCCATTGTTGGAACAAGACCAATACTATAACCTGCTTGTCGCCAAATTTTAACTTGTTCTCGCACTTGTTTTATTGTCGTTACAACATTCATTTGTATTAACCCTTTTTGTTAACAGTAAATTCAAGTTTAAGTTTTTCTATAATGTCGTTATCAATGGCGAACTCATGAATTGCCGCTGGGAACTGTTGTTCATTGACTTCTTGACAATACTGTTTAAAAGCTTGTTTCATTTGATCGCCAATTGACCCAAAAGATTTTACAAATTTTGATGATATGCCATCATACATGGATAACATATCTTGATAAACAAGCACTTGCCCATCACAATTCACGCCAGCGCCAATACCAATGGTAGGTATACTTACTAATTCTGAGATAATTTTTGCTAAATCAGCAGGCACACACTCTAATAAAATGGCTACAGCGCCGGCTTGTTCAACCGCTAAGGCATCAAGAACAATATTTTTAGCCTCTTGATAATCCTTGCCTTGAACTTTATATCCCCCTAAAGCAAGCACGGATTGAGGCATTAATCCTATATGTGCAATAACAGGAATCGAAGCTTGCGTAATCATTTTGATATGCTCACAAAATGCTTGCCCTCCTTCAAGTTTAACCGCTTGCGCTTGACCTTCTTTAACTAAGCGACCTGCATTTAAAACAGCATCGTAAACCGAGGTGTGATAAGACATAAAAGGTAAATCTGTAACAACAAATGCGGATTTTGCTGCTCTTGCGACCGCTTTTGAGTGGTGGATCATATCATCCATCGTAACCGATACGGTGCTATCGTAGCCAAGCATAACCATACCTAAAGAATCACCAACTAATAAACAATCCACGCCACTTTCGTCCATCAATTTGGCTGTCGTATAATCATACGCCGTCAACATGGTAATTTTCTGACGGTTTTGTTTACGCTTTTGTAAAGTAACAATAGTATTTTTCAAGATAACAACTCCAATTCTAATTGTCGATAATCCTTATTTGGATGCTTTGTTCGACTCATTCTAAGTAAAATAGCGGATAATTGTTGATAAATAGACTTATATTCGGCTGGCAAAGCATTTAAATGTTGTTTAATTGTTTCAACATCTCCTCGCTCAACAGGCCCAGTTAAGGCTCCAATAACCCCCACACGGCAAACCGCATTAGCATTATCTAGAAATAAAGCGTGCCAAGCCTGTTCAGTAAATTCTTTGTCTAATCCACTTTGAGCCAGCAAGCTAGTCCCAACTTGTGCTAAAGCAATAACCTGATTACTTAACATAACACAAGCAGCATGATAAAGATGCTTTTTCTTGGCTGAAAGGATCGCGATAGGATTTTTTAATAGGCTTAAACGCTTTTGTAGCTGAAAAATCACGTTGTTATTAGCTTCTAACGTAAAAAAAACTTTCGGCATGGCATGATAACAATCAAACCGATCATATATGGCATATAAGGGGTGTAAAGAAAAAGCAAAAGGATGAACAGATTGATTATTGATAAAGATATGCGATGTAAGCAAACCACTACAGTGACCAATCCATTTATTAGTAATAGGCAACAGACAAAGATCTTGCCAAACATTAGTTACTTGGTCATCGGGCACTGTGAGCAATAAGCAATTACAGTCATTAACTAAATCAGCTAAAGTTGAATATGCTTGGCTTTGGGTAAAATCGCTCGCCTCTTGTGTGTGAGCATAGGTTCGACTATAAAATCCCGCTACCTTTATGCCACATAAAGTAAAATGCTTTGCTAGTGTACATCCTACTTTACCAGCACCAATAAAACCAATAATCATTATCAATATAAATTGTTTAATAATTATCGCATTATAGCCCAATCGGTTTGATATTCAATCAATTTAACTATTGATAACAAATAAAATTGATTGTGGTATTCCTAATATCAAGTAGAGACAAAACCACTAAAAAACAGAAATTTATTTGCAATTCAAGTACAGAAAAATAAGCCCTCCGATAAAAAGATGTTTAATAATATTACGATGTTTATATATAAATATTTAACATTACAAAAAACTACTAAGCGCCTTATTTTTAGGTATAATAATTGTATAGAGATAGTTACTGTTTTTTGTATATAGTGGATACGAGGGCTAAAATAACTGATCATACTCAGTTGGCTATTGTTAAGCACCCCCTCACACCACCATAAGTATCT
>NZ_LZGX01000069.1:0-76815 GCF_001690825.1 Gilliamella sp. Fer1-1 | reverse complement strand
TTTTAAATAACTTTATTTCGAGCATTTTTTATATATTTCAATTATACTTAGCTACAGTTTTTGTTAGATACCAAGCACATTTATGTTAGAACTTTTACAAACTGTCGGTTTTGGTTTAATTTTATTTATTCCATTAACTAATCCATTAACCACTGTGGTACTGTTGTTAGGTTTATCGGGCGATATGACCAATGAGGAGCGCAATTACCAATCGAAACTCACGTGTATTTATGTGTTTATGATTATGGTGGTATCGTTTTATTGCGGGCAACTGGTCATGAATACATTTGGTATATCAATTCCAGGATTACGCATTGCAGGCGGTATGATTGTTGGCGTTATTGGCTTTAGAATGTTATTTCCTCAGCAGCCTGCGCATAAAACGCTGGAGGCCGATGCCAAAAAGAAAGAAGTGTCAAATAATATTGCTTTTGTCCCGCTCGCCATGCCAAGCACCGCAGGACCGGGAACCATTGCCATGATAATCAGTATGTCATCAACAGTAAAAAGCGGTGGTTATGATGTTGCAACTTGGGTTATTTACTCTGCTTCAATATTAGTGCCTTTACTGCTATGTATTATTCTTTGGTTTTGTATGCGCAGCGCAGGTAGCATAATGCGTTTTATGGGGAAAAGTGGCATTGAAGCCACTACAAGAATCTTAGGATTTTTATTGGTTTGCGTTGGAACGCAATTTATTATCAATGGTGTTAAAGAATTAATATTAAACTTTCCTAATATCTAATATTAAAGCTCATGTTACAAAACTAAAATGCGGGTATGTTTTTAATTAACTCAACCCGCATTAAATAATCATAAAGCGGAACTAATTGCTTAAATCCTTTAACCAATTTTTGTGGTAAATCAGCATTTAATATATCTTCAATATGATTGCTTGTCACCATAACAGCAAGATTTTTACGGTTGTACCATGTCGCTATTTGGGTATCTTGTTCTTTGATTAACGGTCGTTTATAGCTCTCACCTACAAGTTCAAATGGTTTTTTAATACAACGTGTCATCGATAAAAACTTTTTAGTATCATGAAGAATTTCTTCTCGAAAAATATCCATCGTTTTTTTGGATGAGCAGTAATAGCCAAGTCCATATTGATAACTGCTTGGGCTGATTTCAAAAAAATAGGCTGGTGCTTCTTTCCAATCTCGATTAGGTCGTTTAAAGGTCAACCATAATCGGCTACGATAAAGTGATTTGTCATTTGAAAAACGTGTATCTCGATGAATGCGTGAAATGGTTTTACCTATAGCGGGTTTAGTTTCAAACCATTCATCAATTTTGAGCATTTCGGGGGTTAACTGTTCCACCAATAGCCTAAACGGCCTAATTAAATCGTTATCATAAATCGCACGATGTTCTTCAAACCATGTTTTGCTATTGTTGATCCAAGCATCTTGTAAAAAATTAAGTCCAGCTGGTGTAAACCCCGTAAAGTTTGCCATTGCTTATTCCTTAAATAACGTTCTTACTTTTTCTAAATCTTCAAGCGTATCAACACCAATTGCAGGAGGCTGTTTTGCCACAGCAACATGAATTTTTTCGCCATACCAAAGCACTCTAAGTTGTTCTAACATCTCAATTTGTTCAAGTGAAGTTGGCATCCAATTAATATACTGGCGAATAAAACCTGCACGATAAGCATAAATACCAATATGACGAAGATAAAAATCACCAATACTGGATTGTTTTAATAGATCAGTCGATTTAGCAAAACGATCGCGTTCCCAAGGAATTGTAGCACGTGAAAAATAAAGCGCATAGCCATCTTTATCGGTCACAACTTTAACAGCACCAGTATCAAACGCTTCCTGAGCAGAATGGATCGGCACGGCTAACGTAGCCATTCCTGTTTTATATTGCACTAAATTCTCAGCTACTTGATCAATAACAATAGGCGGGATTAAAGGTTCATCGCCTTGCACATTGACAATAATTTCATCATCAGCAAACTGATAGCTATTTATCACCTCGGCCAACCGTTCAGTACCAGAGTTATGTTTATCGCTAGTAAGTATGACCTCACCGCCATACGCCTTGACCACATCAAAGACTTGCTGATGATCGGTTGCAATAATGACACGATTGGCTGATGATTTTTTTGCTTGTTCCATTACTCGTACAATCATAGGTTTACCATGAATATCCGCTAGTGGTTTAGCAGGTAGGCGGCTTGATGCGTATCTAGCGGGAATAATAACCGAAAAATTCATAATTAATACCTTATTTATTCTTGGTTAGGCTGTGGTCGGTTAAGCGGTTTAGCTTCACACTCAAGCAATACGGGAATGTTATCTTTGATTGAATAGATTAAATTATCAGCATAGCAGATTAACTGTTGATTATGGGCATCATATTGCAATTGACCATGGCATTTAGGACAAGCAAGTGCATTTAAAAGGGTTTCTTTCATATTTTATTCTCTTTGGGATTGTATCTTCGTTAATAGCAAACAGATTTGCTCAATAGCAGGCGTGGGTATCTGCGCATCAATAGGTAAGTACCACCAATTTTGTTGGGCAAACTGCCTGCATTTAACTGCATCTTTTTCTGTCATTAAAATGGTTTGCTGACAACTTGCCACATCATTTAATAACGACAAAGTAAATTTTTGATGATCAGCAAAAGAAACGGTTTTAGTCACATTAGCTTGCATTTTTTCCAACATATCAAAAAAGCGTTTCGGATGGCTAATACCCGCAATAGCACAAATATTTTGCAAGGATGATAATGGCTTTTTTTCTTGAGTAAGCAAGTTCACTGCATATAATGGCGTTAATTGCATTGTATAGGTTTTATGGGCATATTTCGTTGCTAAATTATTTATACTATCCCCATTTATGATAATTAAATCAACTGATTTTAAACGGTCTTCTCGCTCTCTCATTGGTCCTGCTGGCATCCACCATCCATTACCAAATAAGCGCTTTCCATCAACCACGGCGACTTCAATATCGCGCTCTAATGCATAATGTTGCAACCCATCATCTGTTAAAATAACATCTAATTGGTACTGGTTTAATAATGCTTGAACAGCTTGCGAACGATGTGGAGCCACCGCGACAGGCACATTAGTGCGTTGATAAATAAGTACAGGTTCGTCACCCGCTTGCGCTGTTGTGGTGGTATCATTCAATATAAGCGGATAGTTATCAGACTTACCACCATAACCCCGTGAAACAACGCCAACTTGTAATCCTTTTTGTTTTAGTGCTTCAATTAAACCAACAACCAGTGGTGTTTTACCATTGCCACCCACGGATAAATTGCCAACAACGATAATCGGGACTGGAGAGTGCCAAGACTTAAGCACGCCAACTCGATATAAAAAGCGACGAACAAATGCAATCAAACCATACAACAAGGCAAATGGTATGAATAACCAAAATAAACAATTTTTACCATACCATAGTTTTTCAATCATAACTTTAACATCACTCAATTACATTTAGTAAAATTGTTTTATATCTTAATATCGATATAACAATTATTAAAACGGCTATCTATAGCGAAAGATAATCTATTTTACTCATAAATTGGTAAACTACCAAACCAATCATGATACCAACGAGGAGTAATTTCTTTTCGCATGGTTTTTAAGCTCCATTTTTGTTTATCAAAAAACAGGCTTATTTGCCCTGACCTTGCGGTAATATAATGATTTAGCTTTAGATCTTGATATTTTTTCATTACTTTATGAGATGGCAGTTTCCAAGGATTATAACGGGACGTTGATACCAACGAGACTACGGGGTTAACATGATTTAAAAATGCATAGCTTGATGAAGTGCTACTACCATGATGTGGAATTTGCAAAATGGTAGATGCCAACTGGTTTCGATATGTTGTGACTAATTGATACTCCTGATTTCGTTCTAAATCTCCAGTTAATAATACAGAAAATCGCCCATCAGTAACTTGTACCACACAGGAATCGTCATTTTGTGCATAACCAACCAATTTTTTCGGCCACAGCACATTAAATGTCAAATCATGCCAAATAATACGATTACCCGCTAAGCATGGATAAGTATTATTGTAATCAGAAGATGAACTCATTAACCATGCCTTTGGATAAACACGTTGAAGCATAGTCAAACCGCCTGCATGATCATTATGTTGATGACTGATGATAATACCTTCCACGTTCAAATTATGCCACTGTAGAAAAGGAATAATAACTCTTTCCACAGCCGAACTTTTATCCCATTTTGCACCTGTATCATATAAAATTGCTGATTTGCCATTATGAATAACCATAGCCAACCCATGCCCAACATCTAACATATCTAGCCGCCAACGATAGTTCTGATCTTTAAAAAATGGCAACAGTAACATCAGCAAAATTACCAGCAAAGTCATGCTAAATCGGCGCCAAACACCGGTGCGTATTATAACTATAATTATCCAGCTGAAAAAACTTAATAAATAAAAGTCGGAAGGAATTTTAATCCATAACCAATTAAGCCAATCTAAACTTAAAAACAACCATTCCAAAGACTTATCAGCAATAAACCAAAACCATAATGCAATATAAAAACAGTCAACTGCGCTACATATTAACGCAATTAAAATAATTGGAAATGTAAATAGTGAAATAATGGGAATCGCAATTAAATTAGTTAAGATCGAGACGGCACTCACTCCTTGAAAGACAAAAAATTGAATAGGTAGCAATAATAAGGTTAACCCAAACTGCAAATGCAATAGCCTTATTACATACCAACGTTTTTTATACTTCATTATTTTAGGGAGTGGTAACCAGTCAAACCAAAAAATCAAGCTTATTACCGCATAGCAAGATAACCAAAAACTTTCAGATAAAATCATTAACGGATCAAATAACAATAATAACGCAATAATTCGATTGACTTTTTGCCATGCACTTATTTGTTTTTTTTTATAACGCAAATAAATCCAGATAGATAAAGCAAATATGGCACGCAAAGCTGGCGGATTTAAGCCTGTTAACCATGCATAAAAAAATGCACATAACCAGCCTGCTATAATCGGAACGAAAAAATGCATAAAACGCTTTGGAATAAAAAACAAGCAAACTTTGATAAAAAAACAACTCATCCCAAAAACTATTAAGATATGCATACCCGATATTGCCATTAAATGGGCAATACCAGTTTGCATCATCACTGTACGATGTGAATTATCTAATTGGGAACGATCGCCAAAAGCGAGAGCAAGTAAAATGCCTTTATAACGAAACAAATTGATATAGGGTAATGCCGAATCAGTAATTGCTTGCTTTACATCAGATTCATCTAGCAATAATTCTGCATCAACTAATTTAGCTGATAATAAACTTCGATTGACAATAGAAAAACGTTGGCTATCAAATCCTCCCTCATTTAAGTAACCGTGTGCTACTTTAACTTTTAATGTTAATTGCCAAATTTGGCCAGATTTAGGAAGTGCTAACTTATCCCAATAAACCGTGATTGGAATATTATTAGGAAGCATATGGTCTGAAACAGAAAAAATAGAAAACGACAAATGATAAGGCTCATTTGTTGTTATTTGGCGTGTATTGATACTTACTGCTTTGGCTTTAACAATTAATATTTTGTCAATATAAGGCGTGATATTGGTTAAATATTGCTTAGAATAAGCAATAGACCATAAAAAACCTAAACAAAATATAATAAAAATAGATAGAAGCCAACGAAATTTATCTGAAGTCACTAACAACAAAATAACTAAGGTAACGGCAATAAAATACCACTGAAAATCAGAAAATAAATGTGGTAAAAATAGTAATGGTAGGCAACCTAATGAAAACATAATAGCCATTAAATCCAGGGAACAACATTGTCTCATTAGTGCCTACTATTGTTAGTCTAAACTAACAACTAGCCTATCACTTACTATCATAAAAAAATAAATGGTTTTGAAATTTTTGAGAAGCCTTCCAATTTGATCATTAAACCAGATACAATTTACTAAAAATTGTTAATAATCTTTCAAATTTTGAAAATTGCAAACAATTCATAATGATGAAAAACAAAATATAAGAAGATCTTAGTTAATCAATAGGAGTAAATGAATTTACTAAACTGATGAGTGTAATTAAATAACAGTAATGGCATTACTTAAAATAAAAAAGCCATTGATTTTACTCAAAGGCTTTTAGTTAAATATAGAATTTAGAGATTATGCTTTTGCAGCGTTGTTTACTCTTTCACGCAACTCTTTACCTGGTTTGAAATGAGGAATGTACTTATGTTTGACTTCAACATTACCGCCAGTTCTTGGATTTCTAGCTTTGCGTGGAGCTCGATAATTTAAACTAAAACTACCAAAGCCTCG
Organism: Gilliamella sp. Fer1-1; assembly: GCF_001690825.1. NCBI lineage: Bacteria > Pseudomonadati > Pseudomonadota > Gammaproteobacteria > Orbales > Orbaceae > Gilliamella > Gilliamella sp. Fer1-1. The sequence goes on along the minus strand of NZ_LZGX01000069.1, from coordinate 70,479 downwards.
AATTTCTACACGATCGTTACCTTCCATGGCTAAAGCGATCTGCTCGATGATATCTCTAACCGAATCGTCAACTAGTTGCACAGGAAGGTGTGTCCGCCAGTTTACAATTCGTTCTACTAAATCTGATCTGTTCATGATCACTCCTAATTTTTTATGTGGCATGGAATTTACCCATTCTATACCACAAAAGAAAAAGAGGGCAAGCCCTCTTTACTCTTTACATAAACATTTTTTACTCAGTTTTTGACGCAGCTTTGAATGCTTCAGCCATTGCATTAGTAAATGATGCATCTTCTTGAGTTGAAGAATTATTTACAGCCGCAAGTGCTTCTTTTTCGTCAGCTTCATCTTTTGCACGCACTGATAACGAAATTGCACGAGTTTTACGATCGATATTGATAATTTTAGCTTCAACTTCATCACCAACTTTTAATGCAGTTGTTGCATCTTCAATACGCTCACGAGCAATATCTTGTGCTTTTAAATAACCTTCAATACCATCTGCAATTTCAACGGTTGCGCCTTTAGCATCAACTGCAGTCACATTTCCTTTAACAATTGCACCTTTTTTGAAGTTAGAAGCAAAACTGCTAAATGGATCGTCTTCTAGTTGCTTAATACCTAAAGAGATACGCTCACGTTCTGCATCAACTTGTAGTACAACAGCTTCGATATCATCGCCTTTCTTATAAGCTTTAACGGCTTCTTCACCTGGCATATTCCAAGAAATATCAGAAAGATGAACTAAACCATCAATACCACCTTCTAAGCCGATGAAGATACCAAAATCAGTGATTGATTTGATCTTACCACTAACTTTATCGCCTTTGCTATGCGAATCAGCAAATTGTAACCATGGGTTTGGTTTACATTGTTTAAGACCAAGAGAAATACGACGACGTTCTTCATCAATTTCAAGTACCACAACTTCAACTTCATCACCAAGGCTAACAACTTTAGAAGGATGAATGTTTTTGTTTGTCCAATCCATTTCAGAAACGTGTACTAAACCTTCAACACCAGTTTCAATTTCAACAAAGCAACCATAATCAGTTAAGTTGGTTACTTTACCTGTTACTTTAGTGCCTTCTGGGTAACGTTTAGCGATTGAAACCCATGGATCTTCGCCTAATTGTTTTAAGCCAAGAGAAACACGTGAGCGGTCTTTATCAAATTTAAGTACTTTAACAAGTAATTCTTGTCCTACTTCAACCACTTCACTTGGGTGTTTAACACGTTTCCAAGCCATATCAGTGATATGAAGTAAACCGTCAACTCCACCAAGATCAACAAACGCACCGTAATCAGTAAGATTTTTGATAATACCTTTAACTTCTGAACCTTCTTGTAGATTTTCAAGAAGTTGTTCTCTTTCTGCGCTATTTTCAGATTCAATAACCGCACGACGTGATACAACAACGTTGTTGCGTTTTTGATCTAACTTAATAACTTTTAATTCAATTTCTCTGTTTTCGATATGAGAAGTATCGCGTAATGGACGAACATCAACAAGTGAACCAGGAAGGAACGCACGTACGCCATTAAGATCAACCGTAAAGCCACCTTTAACTTTACCATTGATAACACCTAAAACTGTTGCAGCATCTTCAACTGCTTTTTCTAATACTAACCACGCTTCATGGCGTTTAGCTTTTTCACGAGATAAGATGGTTTCACCAAAGCCATCTTCAATTGAGTCAAGTACAACGTCAACAACGTCGCCAACTTGAACTTCTAATTCGCCTTGGGCATTTTTAAACTGCTCTACTGGGATTGCTGATTCAGATTTTAATCCAGCATCAACTAAAACAACATCTTTGTCGATTGCAACGACAGTACCACGGATCATATTACCAGAACGAGTGTCTAGCTGATTTAAAGACTCTTCAAAGAGTTGAGCAAAAGATTCAGTCATATTTATATACTTAAATTAATATTAACGTCCACATTACATCATGTCTTGTGGGGTTGTTTACGATACTCCACTCATCCATATAATGGAGCTTAGTTCACGCCGTAAGTTAGCTTACAGCGCAAGTTTTTCGTTTATATACGTAATAGATTGATTAAAAACATCTTGAATAGACAGTGATGTGGTATCAATTATTAGCGCATCAACAGCAGGTTTTAACGGCGCAATGGCTCGATTACGATCGCGTTCATCACGTGCAGTTATTTCCTGCAAAATGTTGGCAAATTTAGCATGATTCTGCTTATCTTGCAACTGTTTCATCCTTCTTTCTGCACGAGACTGGGCGCTTGCATTAAGAAAGATTTTGACTGGCGCATCAGCAAAAACAACCGTACCCATATCTCGACCATCAGCAATCAATCCTGGAGCCTGTCTAAAATCACGCTGGCGTTGTAATAACGCAACTCTAACTTGATTAAGCGAAGCCACTTTTGATGCTGCCCCGCCTGTTTGCTCTGTGCGAATATTTTTAGACACATCAATCCCATTTAATCGCACTTTAACTTCAATATCACTTGTGTCAAAAGATAAAGGTAAATTTAATGCTAAGTTAGCTAACTGATTCTCATCATCTAGTGCAATATTTTTTTCCAACGCCGATAATGCCAGTACACGATAAATTGCCCCCGAGTCTAAAAGGTGCCAATTAAAATGATTCGCTAACGCTTGGCACAGTGTGCCCTTTCCTACTCCACTGGGTCCATCAACGGCTATAACTGGGATAGTGTTATTCATACTATTATTCACTTAATCTTTTAAATTGTTCAAAGTAATCTGGAAATGTTTTCATGGTGCATTTAGGATCCAAAATTGTCACAGGTGTATCGGATAGCGAAACAAGTGAAAAACACATGGCAATGCGGTGATCATTATAAGTTTCAATTTCAGCGTGGGCTAATTTTGCCGGTGGCTCAATAGTAATATAATCTCTACCCTCTTCAACCGTTGCTCCGACTTTACGTAATTCTGTTGCCATAGCGTATAAACGATCAGTTTCTTTAACTCGCCAATTATAAATATTACGAATAGTGGTTTTCCCTTTAGCGAATAAAGCGGTGGTTGCAATCGTCATTGCCGCATCAGGAATATGATTCATATCCATATCAATACCATTTAATTGGCCATGCGAACATTCTATATAATCATCAGCCCAAGTCACTTTAGCACCCATTTTTTCTAAAACATGAGCGAATTGTGTATCTCCTTGTAAACTTTTTTTACCTATCCCTGTTACTCTTACAGTGCCACCTTTAATGGCGGCTGCGGCTAGAAAATAAGATGCAGAAGAAGCGTCGCCTTCAACCAAGTAATTTTTCGGGGATTGGTAACTTTGCTTCGCTTTAATCATGAAAGTTTGGTAGTTTTGATTAACCACTGTAACGCCAAATATCGCCATCATTTTTAAAGTAATATCGATATAAGGTTTAGATACCAAATCACCAATAATAGTTATCTCGGTATCTTGTTCAGCTAATGGCGCAGCCATTAATAGTGCTGTTAGAAATTGGCTTGATACAGAACCATCAACTTGAATTTTTCCTCCGATGAAACCACCATGAATATGTAACGGAGGATAACCATCATTTTCAAGATAGTCAATTTTAGCCCCTCCTTGACGCAATGCATCCACTAAATGACCAATTGGGCGCTCTTTCATACGTGGCTCGCCAGTTAATACAATGTTATTGTGGCCAAGGCATAGCGCAGCTGCTAAAGGACGCATTGCTGTGCCTGCATTACCTAAAAATAGTTCTAATGCATGTGAAGAGCATAGTTTGCCGCCTACACCTTCAATATCACAAATAGTACGATCATGGGATAATTGATATTTCACACCGAGAGCCGTCAATGCATCAAGCATGTAACGAACATCGTCACTATCGAGTAAATTTGTTAAGCGAGTATCGCCTTGGCTCAAAGCGGATAGTAATAGTGCTCGATTAGAAACACTTTTTGATCCTGGCAAGTTAATGGTGCCATTAAATCTTTTTATGGGTTGTAATGTTAAGGATAACATAATGACTCTCTTTAATATTCTTTAAAATTTATCTAACGTTGCTTTTAGCAAATCAATGGCTTGTTGCTCTTTAGCACTATTTTGCCATAGTTTATCAAATAATGAACGATAACGTTTAATTGCGTCAGGCGATGAGGTAATCGATGCAATGCCCGTTGTTACATTTGGTAACTCACCTAATCGAAATGGGCTAATTGCTAGCGAAATTGGAGTCTCGCTTTGATAAAAAATTTGGAAAGCAATCGATGGAATTGCTTGTTGCGTAATTGCAATAGTTGGCACATAAGATTGTTGCTCTAATAGTTCAATCAAATGGTAAATCTCTTTGCGTGCCAACAACATTCTTTCAGATTTTTTACCCGGCGAAATGGTTAAATCGCCTACTAAGCCAAGGTGCAAAAAACGCTCTATATTCCGCAAACTAATCAAATTAATTACTTTAGGAACTGATTGGTAAAACTGTGTTTTACGATATTTTAAAATTGATAAAATGACTGCGTATTTTTTCATCTCAGCCGATTCACTTGATTCTTCAAGCATCATGGCTAAATGAGATAGATAGTTTGGAGAAGTTAATAAAAAAGAAAATGGATCAAAATGGGAATAGATGTGGGTTGATTGCTCTTCTAGCTGACGCATTCGCTCAAAAAAGCCTTCACCACTAGAGTAATATTCAGTATCTATACCAAGTAAACTAGCTAAAGAAGTATCCAACAATAGGGCTAAACGAGCTAATGTCTCAATTTTAACGATTTCGCCTTTTTCTAAACGATAAACCGCTGCTCTTGATATTTTCAGGCTTTGAGCTACATCTTCAGCTTTAAGCGAAGCAGCGATGCGATAAGCACGTAACCGCTGTCCTATAGCCAAATAATCGACTGTTCCATTCACCATAATTAACTCAAATTATTCGAATTTTGGCAGTGTATCACAAGGTAGTTACATTGCCAATTTTCTATAAAAATATTTCAGGTAATATATACATTTCAGTATATTATTTTAATAAAATATCTTGTAGTGCTGATGCATTTTCAAATTCAGTAAATTCTGAAATTGCATTAGGCTGTTTAATATCATCTGAACGCTTACCAAGCACTTGCGAAGCAAGCACTAAGCCTTTTTGATTGATTATTGAATAACGATAAAAATCGATCAAATCTTGTTTATTGATGTTTTTTACCTTCGCTATTTTTTTACTGCGTGAATCAAAGGCAAAACGTGATAAACGATAATCTGGCATATAACGGCTTAATTCTTCATCCAATGTTTGAGGTGGCATTGTCAGCTCCTCAAGTATCGCCTTTTTGTATTGCTCAATATCATTTTCTGATAAAGCTTCTAACTTACTTAACATAATTGGGTAAAATTCTTGATAACGCTTAAGCAAATAAGCTGGATCATATTGATTACTTTGGATAATAAAACTCATCCCCGCAGAATCCCCAACCGTAATTGGCGTTGTAAATACAGCATAACCAAGTTGCTCATTAGTTCGCAACTGATCGAAGAACCATGGCGAGATTATTTTATAAAGTGTATAACTTAACATACTACTTGTAATACGATCATAATGCGTTGGGATATAGCTCATCATCAAGGCGTTATCAGTACTTTTGGCCTGCTGAGTAATTTGTGCCAATAAAGGTGATTTAATTTTGATGCTTTTCATTGGGGTAAATTCAGCTTTGCGTGCAAGCATTTTTTGAATAGCATGATAAAGATCTAATGAATTCTCATTAGATAAATTTCCCAAGCTTAGCATATAAGGTACAGAATTAGTCATTAGATTATCACGATAAGCTAAAATATCATTAATACTCATATCTTCTGTGATTTGACGCCTGACACTTCGCTCATAATAATGAGGAACAGAAGATAATGCACTCACAGGATTAACAGCTAATTGGTAACTATTTGTATGTTCCGCTGCATCAAGTTTTTGCAAATACCATGACTTGGCTAAAGCTAAGCTTTGTTCATCAATCGTTACTTGGCGATAACTATTAAGTATTTCTAATATCATTTCAGGTAAGTGTTGATTAAAGCCACTAGCCGTAATCATCAAACCATCATCGCTACCCGTAGATAAGGCTATACCAGCAATACTTGCTTGAAATTGTAATTGCGCTAATTGACGGCTAACAATGTAATCGAGTAAATCAAACGCCACTTTGGATTTCGCATCAATAAAAGCTTCATTATTTCGTAACGAAACTACAATTTCAGCTTTCGGTTCTTGACGAAAATACTGACTAACGAAATGGAAATGGTTTCCGCGCTTGCTGAATCCCGCTGGTTGTGATTGATTGCTGTTTTGGCTCAAAATCGTAAAATCATCTGGAATATAAGGGTTGAGTTCAGGCAAGCTAAACGAAAAACTTTTACTTAAATTTAGCCAATTTACTTTTTCTTCATTAGTAATATTATCAATTTTATACGGGGCATCAACAAAATAAGCGGTCTTATTCGTCAATTGATTAGGAGAAATAACCCAAACCCTTGCATTATTAACGGTGAAACTTTTTAAACGATTAACTACCGTTGTTTTGTCAAAATGCGTAGCAACATAATCAGAATTCAACACATTTTTAATAGGGTATAACAACATTTGATCAGACAGCCATTCCACATAAGACATATCACGTTCAACATTTTGATATTTAAACTCTAACGCTAGCACTTTTTGCATTTCTTTATAATAAGCGTCAGAAAGCCCTTCGTGTTGAATTAATTGTAAATAATTAAAAATAGCTGCAATAACCTTATCTTTTTGGGCAAGACCATCTTCTGTTAAATTAACGTAAATACTAAATAACCCACTATTGCCATATTTAATTGGATTACTTGACGCTTGAATGCTCTCAATCAAACCTTGCTTTTGAAGCTGATCAACTAATGTATTTTTGCTACGGTTACCAATTAAATAGCCAATATATTCATCACTCTTGTCAGCAAACTTAGCCACATTATTTTCAATGGGGAATTGCAATAATAACAATTTTTTGGGTTGCGCTGGTACCATCGTAATTTGTTTACCTAATGTCTCAGCGGTCAGCGCTTGCTTATCAATTTTAGGTGCATCAATATTTTTATTAACAATTTGACCAAAAGTGCTTTCTGCTAACTTTGCCAATTTATTAATAGACTGATTACTATAAATTACTCCTACCATAATGTTGGCAGAATAATAGCCTTGATGGAAATTAACTAAAGCATCTTGTAGTTTACTGCTTTCTTTGTCACTCAATGTCTGTAAATTACCGCCCGAAAATTGAGAAGCTGGGTGGTTTTGATTAATAGTTTCCGAATCAATTTGTCCAATACGAAAACCATCATTTGATCTCGCCATGGTCAGTTCTGCATTTACCGCATTACGTTCTTTATCGGCAAATTTAGGATCTAAATTTGGCTGAGCAATAGCATTAGCCAAATGGTCTAATGCTGTTTCAAATGCGCTATTTTCGACCTCAAAATAAAACGCAGTACGATGCGCAGCAGTGCTAGCATTATAACTACCAGCATGACGGCTTAAAAACTGCGAAAAACTCGCTGGTTCAGGGTATTTTTTCGATCCCATTAATACCATATGTTCAGTATAATGAGCTAAACCTTGCTGATCTTTGGGATCTTGCAACGAACCAACCGGTAATGCTAATGACGCCAACGATTTAACCGCTTTAGGATCTGAAACCAATAAAACGCGCATTTTATTCGCCAGTTCAATAACCTCATATTGACGCTTGTCGCGCTCACTTTGTTGTACCTTTTCTAACAAAACTGGGTTAGCAAGCTTGTTTTCGATGGCAAAAGATGAATATGAAGTGGTAAGTAAAGCCCCAATAAATCCACTAATAATAAAATTAACTAATTTTCTTCTATTCTTATAAATCATAATTTCTGCTCGCTCAACTCAGTTTTAATAGCAATAACAAAAAATAAAAACAACAAATTTATCAATAATACTACAGCATCTTGATAAACTCTGTGATTTGGTAGATGACTAAATTAATGCTCACGAGTTTTCCTAAATTTAACATCAGGATACCGTTCTTGAGTCAAATTCAAATTAACCATGCTTGGCGCAATATAAGAAAGGTTATCTCCGCCATCTAAAGCAAGGTTCTGCTCGCATTTACGTTTAAACTCTTCTAGTTTTTTTACATCACTACACTCTACCCAGCGAGCGGTTGTGACATTAACTGATTCGTAAATCGCCTCAACGTTATATTCTGATTTTAAACGTGCAACAACCACATCAAACTGAAGAACCCCAACAGCGCCCACAATTAAGTCATTATTAGCTAGTGGGCGAAATACTTGTACAGCGCCTTCTTCAGACAATTGCACTAGTCCTTTTAATAACTGTTTTTGTTTAAGTGGATCTTTTAAGCGGATTCGGCGGAACAATTCTGGTGCAAAGTTAGGGATACCTGTGAATTTCAAATCTTCCCCTTGAGTAAAAGTATCACCGATTTGAATAGTACCATGATTGTGTAGTCCAATAATATCGCCAGCATAGGCTTCTTCAACATGTTCACGATCACCAGCCATAAACGTTAAGGCGTCAGAAATATTAATATCTTTAGCAATACGAACATGGCGTAACTTCATGCCTTTTTCATATTTACCTGACACAATACGCATAAATGCAACTCGGTCACGATGCTTAGGATCCATATTGGCTTGAATTTTAAACACAAAACCGCTGAATTTTTCTTCCGAAGATTTGACTTCTCGCTTATCACTTTGCCGTGGTTGTGGCGTTGGAGCCCATGCTGTTAGACCATCAAGCATATGATCAACACCAAAATTGCCTAATGCCGTACCAAAAAAAACGGGCGTTAAATCACCTGATAAAAAGGCCTCTAGATCAAATTCATTTGACGCGCCTTGTACTAATTCAAGTTCTTCACGTAGTTGTTGCGCTAAATCATCGCCAACAGCTAAATCCAAATCGGGGTTAGTTAACCCTTTAATAATTCGAATCTCTTGGATAGTATGGCCTTGACCTGTTTGATAAAGGTAAGTCTCGTCTTTCGCTAAATGATAAACTCCTTTAAATAACTTGCCACAACCGATAGGCCAAGTAATGGGTGCGCACATAATATTTAGCTCGTTTTCAACTTCGTCAAGCAGTTCCATAGGATCGCGAATATCACGATCTAATTTATTCATAAACGTTAAAATTGGTGTATTGCGTAGCCTTGTCACTTCCATTAATTTACGTGTGCGATCCTCAACCCCTTTTGCCGCATCAATCACCATCAAACAACTATCAACCGCAGTTAACGTGCGATAAGTATCTTCTGAGAAATCCTCATGTCCAGGGGTATCAAGTAAATTGACTAAACAGTCATTATATGGGAATTGCATGACCGAGGTTGTTATTGAGATACCACGTTGCTTTTCCATCTCCATCCAGTCAGATTTAGCATGTTGAGCATTTGCACCACGACCTTTTACGGTACCCGCAGTTTGTATAGCATGACCAAATAATAGCACCTTTTCGGTAATCGTTGTTTTACCCGCATCAGGATGAGAAATAATCGCAAAAGTGCGACGAGCTTTGACTTCGTCTAAATACGCTTGTTCTGTCATAAAATTAACTTTTTAATCCACACAAAATAATCATTTATTTTAGCAGGTATCTATCTATTTTGCCATTGATGTTATTATTGCTGTTATTTGCCTTATTGCCTTATCTATGCATAATATTTGACTTTAATATTGCTAAATGCTGTTTGTCTTTTTGCCAAAAAGTTTCAGGCTAAACCTAACTTTTCAGTATAAAAACGGAACTAGTTATGAATATTCGAGATCTAAAATTGTATTTACATTTGTGTGAAACTTGTCATTTTGGCATGACTGCTAATGCCATGCATGTCAGCCCATCAACGTTATCGAGACAAATTCAACGTTTAGAAGAACACTTTGGCCATGCACTGTTTATTCGTGATAATCGGCAAGTACAAATGACTCATGAAGGGGAAAAAGTAAAGCGTTTTGCCCAGCAAGTGATCAATTTACACCAACAAGTGCGACAGGATTTAGATCAATCAGAACAACAATTAGTTGGGGAGTTAACTCTATTTTGCTCTGTTACTGCAGCCTACAGCCATTTGCCTGAAATACTTGATCGTTTTAGGATCCACTACCCATTAGTTGAAATCAAACTATCAACGGGCGATGCCGCCGATGCGGTTGGAAAAATACAATCCAATGCCGCCGATTTAGCCATTGCAGGAAAACCTAAACAGCTACCTACGGGCATTGAGTTTTTAAAATTTGGTGAAATTGACATGGTTTTGTTGATTCCCAAACTAAATAGCTCATTTAGCGATAAATTGCATCAAAAAAAACCTGATTGGCACAATATCCCTTTTATATTGCCAGAACATGGCCCAAGCCGTCACCGCATTGATTTATGGTTTAAACAAAAGAAAATAACCAACCCCAAAATTTATGCTACTGTCGCAGGGCATGAAGCGATTGTGTCGATGGTTGCTTTGGGTTGTGGTGTCGCCTTATTACCAAAAGTCGTGATGGACAACAGTCCAGAAAGAGTCCGAGAACGAATTACAGAATGGTCCACCAATTTAATGGAGCCATTTGATGTAGGGATTTGTGTGCAAAAAAGACGCTTATCTGAAAAAATCATTGCCGCTTTTTGGAAAATTTGTAATTTAAATTTACTCAATAACGAATAACAAAAATTCGTGTATAATTACATAGTAAAAGACTAAAACTATCATAATAGGTATATTAATCAATAAATAACCATCTAATTTTTGCAATAAACCATAATAATTATATCTGCTAAAACGTGATTGCAACGGAATTAAAAATGAAACAGAAAAAAATAAAAACATTAGCCAAATTGGTATTTTTTGCCCTTGTCGCCATGCCATTAATTGCACAAGGAAAACCAACAAAATCAACTTCATTGGGCGAAACCGCAAAAACAAACACAGTTCAAGAAAATACTAGCAAAATCACCAATACTGACAATAAAACAACTCCTGATTCAAGCAATACCGTTGCGAGCATGGAATCAGCAGTAAATGAGAAAGTAGTAAATGAGAATATAGATGCTCAGAGCCATAACACAAAAAAAATTGACAATACAATAGTAAAACCTAAATGGCTAGTTCGCAGTACCTTGGCGTATTATGATGGCGATAGCAACGATCTTGTTACTGCTGGGCTCGGTTTTACGCCATTATCAACCAGTAGTATCACGCCTGACGTTGAAATTCCGACCAAACCACACTTTCAAGAACGCCGTCAAGCCAAGCTAAATCGCTATATTGATACTAAAATTGGGGAAGGATCACTATTTGGTTTTAGGAAGCAAGAATTAACACCTTTATTTGACGGCAAATTTGCAGGCACCGAAATAACAGCCGTACAAAGAAATGATGGCGTAGGTATGTTGTTACAAATCCCAATAGACTTTAATAAACATAAGCCCTGCATTGTTGCAGTTCCAGCTAGTGATTCGGACGGGATATTAAATGCCAAAGATGTCCAAATTCGTGGATTATGGGGACTTCGTCACAACTGCGCAGTGGTCTATAATGACAAAGGATTAGGCAACGGTATTTATGATATGGAACACAAAGTTGGCTTTACCGTATGGGGAGAAGTACAAACTGGTAATATCTTATTTTATACTTCAATTGATAATAAAGAAAAATACATAAAAAAATACCCGCATCGCTATGCGGTAAAACAGTTGCACTCAAAACTAAATGCCGAAGCCCGCTGGGGTGAGCATGTATTAAAATCCATAGAATTTGCCTTTTATGAACTCAATAGTATGTTTTCACCTAATGATCAAGCTATCTTTAACAAAGATAACACCCTTGTTTTAGTCTATGGCGCAAGCGATGGTGGTGGAGCAGCATTAAAAGCCGGCGAATTAGATGACCAAAATATGATTGATGGTATTGTTGCGGTCAATCCACAAATTCAACCAAAACTTGATAATACCCCTGTCTCGATCAAGATAGGCGATAGCAAATCACACAAACTACAAGCCAGATCCATTGCCAATTACAGTGCTTATGGCGCATTATATATACCATGTGCAATCCCAGCAATAAAAGCACATAAAAATGATTCTTACGTGCCGTATGCCGATTACTTTCTTTATTCACAAGAACGCTGTAACGCCCTTAAAAAAGCAAAATTACTCACCACAGGCACGCCCAAAGAAGCACTAGAAAAACTACACAAATATGGTTGGACACCAGAAATGGATATCCAGCTACCGTATTTTTACTATACTGAATCTATCGGACTGCCTTACCAATATATTAGCGCATATGGTAAATACGATGTCACCGAAAATATGTGTAACTTTTCAGTGGCAAGCACTCAGCAAAATCCAATTAATTATACAGGTAAGGTTGCACCATTAGAGGAAATATCGTTTCAGCAAATATGGGGAATGGCCAACGGGCATTTACCGCTGTGGAATGGACCGAATGCAACTATTTTGGATCTTGTTGAAAACGAGGATCTCAATACACCAAGGCGAGAGTTCTATTCTAGCTCTCAAACGAAGGGGATAGTTGATTATGGTACTAAAGGATCTATTTGTGTTTATAAAAAATCACAAGAGCCACGCGTTGAACAAGGTATAAAACAAGTTAGCGCTTCTGGCAACTTACATGGCATAAAAACCTTTATTATACATGGACGTAATAATGTTAAACAACTATCAAACTACACATCGCGCCCTTATGTGGCATTAAATAGTTTAGTTGAAGGAAGTCAGTCACAACTGCGATATATTGAAGTTGAAAACGCTAGTTACTTAGATGGTAGGCCACCGTTTGACAATACCTTATTACCGATTGATTATTATGGTGAAGACGCCATTGAATGGTTATGGGCTAACTTAACCAACAAAGCAACATTACCTGTAAGCCAAGTTGTGCGCACAAAACCTCGAGGTGGTAAAAGTGGCTATGCCCCACAAGTAACAAACAAAAATCTAAAACCGATTAGCCAATTGCCAAATCGTAAGGATGTTATCCAAATAAACGATGGTAAACTAATATTACCTAATTAATCGAAAAATACTCACCGCTATCGGCTTAAGCTACAGTGTATAAAACTTAAACCGATAGCACTAAATCCAACTTAGTTAATGCCTTGTTTTACTGTTAAACAAATTTTAGGATATAACAAAAAAAACAGCGCCTCTAATTGGCCATAATGTTGTTTGATATCAATAATCGTTTCTTCTAGCAAATATAATTTCGGTCGCCGCTGTGCCATACCAGCTAACACGTCGCCAACAAAATCGAGAGATGCATAATTTTCGAGCCACAACCCACGCCACATCGCATTCATAAAGTGCTGATAATCAACTGGATAAGCGCTAATATATGGTTGGATATGCGCTTTGGTTACTTCATTAAATTGAGCTACACTAGGCAACAGCCCATAGCTATCCCAATGCTTTGACAAGAAATGATCCCATACAATATCCAATGTAATGGCAGCAACGCGCTGATACGATTGACGGAACAGTAATTTAGCTTGTTTAACTTCAAGCAGGTTATCAGTCAAGCTATCAATTTTTCGGTGCAACATAATGCCATCAGCAATATCAGTATCATAAATTAAATACGGATCACCTTTAACAAAATCGGCCACAGTATTACCAATTAACGAACTATGTGCTAACGTGGCCAAATGTAAATGAGCAAGAATATTCATAAAAAAGCAACCGCTAATTATTCACGATGTTTAAATTCACCTTCGGCAAAACCTTCTCGCCAATAGCTAGTAATATGAAAAGCATCCGGCGGTAAATGTGTATATTTATCCTTAACCGCATGGCGAAGAGCTTGTGCTAGCGAGCGCTCCATTCCTCCCCAAAACAGCAGTTTACCTTGCCTTGATAAATTAGCGTTGATTACCGCATTAATTAATTGATGGGGATTATCTGGATTTTGTACTAGCCAACAAACTTCAATATTTTTATTGTCTGATAATGAAACAATATCATTTTTATGATTTACTTCAATGAAGGCAAAAGCTTTATGCTTTTTAGGTAGATGCTCAAGCGTATAACAGATCGCTGGCATGGCTGAAACATCCCCCATTAACACCAAACAATCATCAGTAAACTGCAATTTACTGGCAGCACCAATCAAACCAATTTGATCCCCAATCTTAGCTTTTTGTGACCAAACCGACGCTAAACCAGTCTGATGAATAGCAAAATCGACAAAAAACTCATTATTAGCACATTCAAACTCACGCACACTATAACTACGAATAAGTCGGCGTAATTTATCGTCAACAACGATTTTATTATTATCATCAAACTTGGGAAATTCTATTTTACCAGTTAAAGGATCAGGAAATAACAATTTTAAGTAAGGACAAATCCATAAAGGATTAATATCAACTTGCTTATTACAACTAAATTGGACACGAATAAAACTAGGCGAGATTTTTTCAACATTTAATACTGTGAGTAATGCATTAACAATAGCTTTTTTATTTACTTTGATTTTATTATTTTTTTCATCCATAGCATTGCACCTTATAGTGATTAATATTAAGAATCATCATACAATAAAAAATGTTAGAGTTATGCTATTTTTACAATTGAAAAAGGCAGATCAGCTTGTTCCACGCCAAAGCAGCAAAACAAGCTCAAGTCAAAAAATAGGTAAACAAAAATAGGTAAACAAAGTTAAAACGTTAGTGCACCAAAAGCACTACACCAATCGTCATCAAACTTAGTGATTGCCGCATCGACTGCTGGATCAGAAATAAACAGTTCAGCCACATCTATGGGCAAAGTAATCGATTGGCATCCAGCCAGCATACAATCTAACGCTTGTCTCGGTGTTCTAAAACTGGCAGCTAATACCATTGACTGTGGGCAATGCAAATCTAACAATTTTTGTAATTCTTGTACAGTATCTTTGCTACTTCCACCTTGAGCATCAATACGATTAACATAAGGCGCAATATATTTAGCGCCCGCTAATGCTGCTAAAAACCCCTGCCCTGCGCCATAAACAGCAGTACCTAAGGTTGGAATACCTTGCAGGGTGAGTTCTTTGATTGCCATCAACCCTTGCGCATTAACGGGAATTTTTGTCACAATCGATGGCACTGCTTTTCTTAGCTGATGCGCTTCTTTTATCATCTCTTTAGCATTGCTTGATAATACTTGCGCAAATAACAGTTTATCAGCACCCAGCACGTCTTGTAATTCAGCCAATAATGAAAAAATAGACTTACCTGCTTTTGCCACAATACTAGGATTGGTGGTTACACCATTAATTGGCAACACTTTAGCTAAACGCTTAATGGCCGTAACATCAGCGGTATCTAGATATAGTTCCATGGTTCACTCCTAATTCAGATCAATCATCATCTATTAACTTAGAACAACATTTTTATACTAAACATCATTTTTATACTAAACATAGTAAAAAAAAATCACCCAACCGCCTAGAAGACGTTTTTGCCATTTACTGGATTTATATACGCTAGATGAAAAATTTAGACTTAGATCACACAATCATAAATTAAAAATAGCCTATTAAATAAAAAATAATTTATGTTGATTTCATATTTTTTATATCTGTATATAATCTCAACAATTGCGCACAACTTGATTTATCATCAATTTAATCTTATGACAGATTTCATTAACAACAAATTAACTAAGTTAGTCAATCACCCGCTAACAATCAATCACATCTATTTCGCTAATAACAGCAATTGTGCCCCTTTACATGCCTATCAAGTCGATTTTCCTAGAATTGAGATCGTCTTAGATGGTAAACAAAAAATGCTATGGGCTAATAACGACGGCAACGTACTTGAAAAAGTACTTTCAACCAACGATTTACTTTATATCGCTGCTCACAGCTGGAACAAACCCATTTGGCAAGCCCCATCCACCTTATTAACTATTTTATTTGGCAAACAGCAAATTGCTATAACACTATTACATTGGGATGGCAGACAATTGATTCCCCATGGGCAAGCCAATATCCCAAGGCGTGGTCCTCGGGTTGGATCATTTATTATTCAAGCACTGACCGAGTTAACTCGGTATAACCAGCCGAGCAAACAAAATAAAACAGCTTATCACCTTATTCACAGTTTACTTAGCAACACCCTTGATTTGCTAAATGTCGATATTAAAACATCATCCAAAACTACCAGTCTTTTTGAGGCGATTCGCCAATACATTGATACGCATTTTCGTGAAGATGTTACGCGTGATTTTTTAGCCGATATGTTTTACATTTCGCCCAATTACTTATCACATCTATTTCAACGCGAAGGTAAAATAGGATTAAATGAATATCTTAATCAAATTCGCTTAGAATATGCAAAATCACTATTGAAAGATTATGATCTAAATATAAAAGAAATTGCTCAAGCATCAGGATTTAAAGATAGTAATTATTTTTGTCGGATTTTTAAAAAAAAGACAGATCGAACCCCAACTGAGTATCGGCGACAGTATCATAGTAAACTAATGATGAAGTCAGCTAGCATAAAATAGGTTTTGATAGATATAAATTAGTATTGAATAAGCTATTTGTTGTTAACTTCCAAACTTTTGATATTCAGCGATAATGCCAAAACTGGCACAAAACACCGCAAATAGTTATTTTTAGACTAAATTTATACTCGTTTTCACACTTAAAAAATAGGTTTTAAACTTATAAAAGTCGTTCAGAAAAGTAATTGATTTTATTGAAGTTTTTACCCACCATTACACTTACCCATTTATTTTGTTATTTCTATTTTGTCGTTATCATTGAGTAAAATTTTAGGTTTGTTATGCTTACATAATCTCATTATAAAAAAATCCGAGTTAGTTACTGAAAATGTCTTAACTCGGATGCACTAAAATTACGCAACAAAAATTAATCTAATTTAGGATGCTGATCGACTAAGTTTTGGCGCTGTTCTTGCAATGTTTCAATCTGTTCATCAATATCTTCGACCTTATGTTCAATCGAATCAAAATGTTCTGATAAAATTTCTTTTGCTTCTGACCGATCAGATGCCGCAGGCGTTCCGCCACGCAATGGTCGATTAGCGGTTTCTTTCATTTTTATGCCAGTAAGTAAACCAACTAATGCCACAGCCATTAGATAATAAGCTGGCATATATAAATTATGACTTTCTGCAACTAACCAAGCGATAACTGTTGGTGTAGCACCAGCCACCAATACCGAAATATTAAAAGATATAGCCAACGCACTGTAACGAATACTGGTTGGAAAGATAGCAGGTAAAATAGAGGCCATAACACCAGTAAAACAGTTAAGTAATATAGCCAAAATCAACAATCCTAAAAAAATAAGCCCAATAATATCGCTGTTGATCATAACAAATGCAGGATAAGCAAGAATTAATAACCCTAAGCTACCACCAATAATAAATGGCTTTCGACCGATTTTGTCGCTAATAAAACCAATCAATGGTTGCACAAATAACATACCAATCATGATGGTTATAATAATTAACACGCCATGATCTGTATCATAATTTAAATTGTGAGATAAATAACTAGGCATATAGGTTAATAGCATGTAATAAGTCACATTGGTCACAATCACCAGCCCTACACAAATAAGCAAACTCCGCCAGTATTTTGTAATGATCTGTTTAAATGTCATTTTAGGTTGATTTTCAATATGATTGCGATCATTATGATCCATTAAATCAGTATGCTGTTGAAATGCAGGCGTTTCATCTAATGCATGACGTAAATAAAGCCCAATCAATCCTAATGGTAGGGCAAATAAAAATGGAATTCGCCATCCCCAGTTATGAAACACTTCTTTGCCAAGAATGCTTGATAACAATACCACTAAACCCGCACCCACTAAAAAACCAGCAATAGAACCAAAATCTAACCAGCTCCCCATAAAACCACGTTTGCGGTCTGGCGAATACTCGGCAACAAATATCGCTGCGCCAGAATATTCACCGCCAATTGAAAACCCTTGCGCAAATTTAGCTAACAATAATAACACCGGCGCAGCAATGCCAATTGAAGCGTAAGAAGGAATTAAGCCAATACAAAAAGTACTTAACGACATAATGATGATAGTGATGGATAGTACTTTTTGGCGTCCAAATTTATCACCAAGCATACCAAAAACCACCCCACCTAATGGTCTGACCAAAAACGGCACCGAAAACGTGGCTAATGCCGCCACCATTTGAACACTAGGCGATGCATCAGGAAAAAACACTTGCCCTAGCACATAAGCTAAAAAGCCATACACACCAAAATCAAACCACTCCATCGCATTACCGAGCGCTGCTGCAGTAATGGCTTTTTTTAATTTGTTATCATCAATTATGGTAATATCGTTAATATTTAATGGTTTGTTTTTGGATCTTTTTGTCTTTTTCATAAAATACCGCCTGTTTACATGCAAAGAATAAAAAAGGAATGATGCAACAAGGTAAACGGTTACCTTTTAATACACAAAGAACGTACTTTTTAGATTACACATTAAAAATGTGTTTATCAGCTAATTAAAATTGAAGCAAAAATACAGCAAAGATAAAAAATGAGGATAATAAAAAAGCAAAAACCGATGTTTTATTGTCTATCTTGATTTCTACTAAATAACAACAAAACAATTCCTTTTTGTGAAAATTGAGTGCTAACTATAGCAAAATAACATGATATTGTAAATATTCGGCTAATTAACCAACTAATACTAAATATTTTACACACTATTTTATGCTGAGTTAGCGATTTATCTTTTTGAGCAAAAATAGATCCCAATGACAATGAATATGATCGAAACAATATGGAAATACGCAACTTGTGTATGTAAAAAGACAATACTGAAAATGCCTGCTGACAAAGGAATAATGTGAGTATATATTTGCCCTCGTGTTGCACCAATAGCCACAATGCCTCTATTCCAAAATAAATAAGAAAGCCAAGATGCAAAAACGGCAATATACAATAAGCCAAGCAAAAAACTCGTATCAGTATAATGAGCAAGGTTCTCAATAGGATGAAAATAAAAATAGACTAACGCAATAGGCAACAACATTACCGAGCCTAATACGGCACTCACAGTCACAAAGGCATTACCTGATATCGATTTATCTTTTAACCGTAAAAATGCGCTATAGCAAGCCCAGCTTATTGCTGATGCCATCGCCCATAAATCACCTTTATTAATATTGCTGAGCTCACTTAAATTGGCGATATTTCCTTGCAGAATAAGATAAATAACCCCCATAGTACTGAACAAAACGCCTAAAATATTATTTTTTGAAATTGCATCATTAAATAGTAATTTATTCATTACTAAAACCATTCCAGGTGTGGCTGACAAATAAATTGACGCATTAAGCGATGAGGTATATTGAAGCCCAATATATAGCGCTAATGGAAATATAATTTGACCAAAAATAGCTAGCAAACATATTGGCCAGATTGACTTTTTAATTTTGGATAAGTCGCTACGCACTTGGCTATGATAAAGGCACAATAGTAACAGCGCAGTAATAAC
Source organism: Gilliamella sp. Fer1-1 (assembly GCF_001690825.1). Classification (NCBI taxonomy): domain Bacteria; kingdom Pseudomonadati; phylum Pseudomonadota; class Gammaproteobacteria; order Orbales; family Orbaceae; genus Gilliamella; species Gilliamella sp. Fer1-1. The sequence continues at coordinate 50,936 of NZ_LZGX01000069.1, read as the reverse complement.
CCAACGTCCTTCAGATATCACCATGGGATCGGCTTGGGTAACTAAAACTCGCCCCACCACATAATTACCGCCCCAAAAACAAGCCGCTAATGTCAGCAATAAATATGGCATGATAATACCTTTGAATATTAAACAACACTGTGATAGTGATATTATATACCTAAAAATAATAAGAAATAACTTTTTTGAGAACAAATGCTTTACTCATCGTAAAGATTGTAAAGCAGGTTATTTATTATTAAGTTTTTCAAATTGCAACGATAACATCAGTTTAATCTAGAATCCTTACTTGTTATCATCTAAAATGAATAAAAACTAACAAAGGTAATGACTATGCGTTGGAGAGACCAAAGAGAAAGCGATAATATTGAAGATCGTCGCTCACAATCGATTGGTGATTCAGGTGCTCGAATCCCTATTGGTGGTAAAGGTAAAGTTGCGTTATTGCTGGTGGTATTAGTTGCTGGCTATTATGGTGTTGATTTAACAGGGCTACTAAATTCAGATCTTATTGACACAAATAGCACTGAACAAAGCTCAAACCAATATTCAATTAATGATGAAGATGCTGCCAAATTTACATCAATCATTTTAGCAAGCACTGAAGATTATTGGCATCAAGAATTTCAACATTTAGGTAAAACCTACACTCCTCCTAAATTAGTGCTTTATAATGGCGCAACCCAAACATCTTGCGGTATGGGTAAAGCTTTTATGGGACCATTTTATTGCAGTATTGATAAAACTGTTTACCTTGATACTTCGTTCTATCAAGAGTTAAAACTACGGCTGGGCGGTGGAGGTGATTTTGCACAGGGTTACGTAATCGCTCACGAAATTGGTCATCATGTGCAAAATTTGCTTGGAACATTTGACCAAGTGGAACGGTTAAAGCAAGGCCAAGCAAATATCGATAATAAATTATCCGTTAAGTTAGAATTGCAAGCCGATTGCTATGCGGGGATGTGGGGGAATGCCATGCAAAAAGAGAATATTCTTGAAGTTGGCGATATTGAACAAGCGTTAAACACTGCAAAAGCCATTGGCGATGACCGCTTACAACAGCAAAGCGAGGGGCGCATTGTACCCGATAGCTTTACACATGGCACATCTGAACAACGTTACACGTGGTTTAAACGTGGGTTTGATAGTGGTGCAATCAACCAATGCAATACCTTTACGGAATAGATAATAAAAGGCGAATAGGCTATGCGTTAATGATTACTTATTAACTTTGGTTACTCGTTCGCCTTTAATTGACTTGGCTAGCAGTGTCTTTTTTAACCAACATGCAAAATAACAACGATATTGCCACCATAATCAATGCAACCCAATAAATAATCTTATGCCCATAAATATCAGATAACACCCCTTGCAACATTCCAGCTATAATTACGCCAAAAATGACACCATTATTAAATAAAGTCGATGCGACCCCCATTCGAGTTGGCAATAGATCCTGAAAGTAAATAATACCAATATTTGCAACAATCCCAATAAATAATGCATTAAAAAGTTGTAGTATTAATAAAGCATATTTATCAGTGCAAAGAATCAAACCAGTATAAAAAATTAGCCCACAAGTAATCGCAATAAAAAACAGATTTCGTTTACCTAAATAAGGCACTAAATATCCAGCGATGAGCATTACTGGAATTTCAATACCCGCAGCTAGCCCCATTAATACGCCAGGTAAAGAATCTGGCAAATGTAAGACTTCATCAACATAAAGTGGCATATCGATGATATACATCATATTCGCAGCCCACATAAATACAGTAGATAACAGTAAACATAGCACATTTCTGTTCTGCCAAAGTGGTTGATTTGCTACTTTTAGATCTAGGTTGTTATTTATTGATGAGGTAGGATTTTTTTCAACTGAAGGTAAAAATACAGCAACAAATAGCATCGCCACCATAAACATACCCATGGCAGCTAAATACATTGCCGTAAAACCAAAATTAATAGCCAAACCAAATGAGATTGGTGGACCAAACACCCAAGCCAATGAAAGTTGAGCCCGAATAAGCGAATTAAATGCCACAACATTACGCCCTGTTTTAACAGCATATTCACGCGCTAATGCAAAAATTTGTGGCATAGCAGCCGACGATAACGCCGCAAATAAAACGCCCAAGGTAATTAATATCAAATAATGGCGCGTAAACGCAAAAGTGATACTGTTAGCTACGCCCATTAAACAGCAGAAGATAACAATATAACGCCTATCGCCTTTTTTGTCGGAATATTTAGCCAATAGGAAACTCCCCACAATACTAGCTAAGGCATTAACCGAGAAAAAAAGCCCAACCAGACGCGAATTAACATTAACATCGAAAGTTAAAAACCGACTTAATGTGGGGGCTTGTAAAGCACCAGCAATTCCAACAACAAATGTAGTGACTAAAAAAGCAACAAAAATAACGCTTTGCTTTTGGCGAAACGAAGAGATATTAGTCATAAAAATACACTGAAGAATTAGATTAAAGGGATTTGGACCAATTATATACTTAAATTTAATATAAACGTAATAAAATTAAAAATAAATAAGGCAACGTATTTTTCCTCACTTTACTGATAAATATGCCTTTAGATTTTGCTACTTTTATTAATATAGGATTTATTATGTTTATATGGTAATGATAACTCTGTTTGCAAAAATGGCGGGGCATTAAGAATTAGTCACACCAGATTGTAAAAATTAAAGAAGTAATGATCACCACTTATCGTTATACTAAAATTTAGAAAAAACTTAAATTATTGATATTTCGTATAAATAAAATCCTTCCTCCGTAAGATAAAAAACCTGTTTGTTATTTGGATTAGCAATAATAGGCGTTATTAAAAATGAACGAAGATCATCATGATTAATTGTATATTGAATAAAATCAATAAGTTGATTTTTTAATGCTTTCACAACATGCCCTTTGCATATAGCTTTTTTACCTTTATAGTAAATTAGGTTATGTGCTATGTAAAAGCTATCACTTTGAAATAGATGAACAAAATTTGAAAAAGATTGCGTAAATAAAGTTAAATTTCCATTGCATACGATATCTAACATATTAAGAAATATATGCTGTTTTTCTGCTCCTAATATAAATTCTTTTGGGTTTAACTTTTCAAATGCGTAATAATTTTTCATTGGGTTATTTGTGTTTTTTATGATATTAACAATTATAATATATTAAGCCGTTATAATGTTTTTATTCATTGCAATAAAGTACACAAAATAGTCGTAAAATAAGCTTAAATAGTCACATTGAATACTGCATCTTACCATGAAAATAGTGTTCATTGATTTTGTTGCATTACTGTTGGTTTACAAATATTTCCATCGCTAATCCATTCACTAAAAACATTTTAATCTGCCAAGATTCTCTATCAATTTATATTAATCTATAAATGCGTTGAAAAAGAATATAGGTAATAAGTAGTAGCCCCCACTATGGTAAATTCATCAAGCGTTGTTCTTTCATTTATGTGTTTAGGTAATATTATGTAGAACTTGCAATTAACTTCTTTAATCTTCTAATTTCATTAATTAATTTTGGTATATCTTGTCGAGCATGAGCAATAAATTCTTGATCGGCAATCGTTGCACCAATAAGTTCAATATCTTCACCGCGGTTATTTTTATCACCTGTCATAATAAAATTACTGCCACTGTTATGATCGCGACCTTCAAGATAAGAGATCCAAGGACCTGTCGTTGCTTTCTCACATCGCATTTGTATCAGTTTTAATTCATCATCAGATAGATTAGTCGTTTGTTGCATAATCAACCTCATTGGCAAATTGATGATAGTGGATATTATTTTTTAGTTAATTGCATTTTTAGCTTTCTTATTTCAGGAGTTAGCGCAAAACAGTCCGCTAATGGTTCGTCAGATAATGACCAATACTCAATTAGTTCCATATGATAATTATAATCCTGCAATAAAAGTTTTAGGGCTTGATTAATCGTTAAGGTGGATACACTAATACCTGATGAAACTAAATCATTCGTGACATCCAGTATCAAAGTCATTAATATACGTTTTTGTGTTTTTGAATAAGTTGAATGAGTATAAGCACGAATATATCTATCTAACCATTCTTCGGTTCGGTATTGCTCTGGCAATTCATACGCCCAATCTTGAGTGAATTTATCACCACTTGGTAAATGTAAATCATGACATAGTTTTTTTAGTTCATACATCTTGCTTAATTTTAGATTTTAACGGTTATGTTGCTGATAATTACGTTACTTATAATTAAGTTAATTAGCCAAGATTCAGCACAATATTTTTTGACTACAACTTCATTATGCTAACTTAATTCCAATTCGGAGCATTAAAGTATATTAATTCAAGTAATTAGCTAAATGATATTATTTTAATAATATTTGAAAGCATTGCAAATTTTTCACATGATCTTTTACAAAGAAGGGATTACTTTTTGATCACATTCTATTCCTAATAGCAAACTTTCTTTATAAAAATGCGATTTCTGCAGCACCTATTTTTACTATTGACATGTTTTTCATTTTAATACCTATACTATGTTCACTATCCTCTGACCACGCAAACATTAAGCCGTACTCATCTTTTTCATCTAACAAGATGTAAATTTTAGTTAATGAAATTTGTGATAGCGCTTTATTACCATCTTGATTATAAACTTGAGAGATATAAGTCGTCATTTCATTATTGATGATGTTGTATAATTCAATTTGATGGGATGTAATGAAATCAATAGCATCTTTCATTTGCTTGTTATACTCAAATGATTCCAAATAAATAACTGGGATAGGTTGCTGGCCAAAGCGGGGCAAAATAATATCTACTGCGATGCCTTCGTCTTCGACAACATAGCTTATGGTGTTTTGGCTATTTTTCTTTTTCATTTATTGTTCTTTATTCGCTTTGACAACAGGCTATAAATTAGAGCTAATCATAGCAAAGGTGGAATTATAGTACTCCTGATTGAATTATTTTTTGTTTTTTTCCTCCCCATTCGTCATCAATCATATAGTGTGCGGCGATTGGGGTTGAGGTAGCTACAAAAGTAAATTTATAAAAAACTTCATCACTTTCACAAATTTCATAATACAGCGAATACAATGGCGCACTTAATGGTAAGTCAATGGTAAACTTTTCTGTAGCAGAGGCAACTTCAACGCTATATTCATGATGGGTGTAAAAAGGAATAGCAATACATCGTAAGGTTTGAGTATCTATTGTAAAACTATCTGCTAATGTTAAAAAAACATTTGCGCCGAAAGTATCATCAGGTAACGGATCAAAAATGGCATAATCACGATGAATCACTGCACCTTGCTCAATGTTTTTCTGCCCCCACTGCGACAACGTTTCACAATACGGTTTGGATCTGACTAAAATTTGACTATTTGATATTAACAAATCCACAATTTGTTGGTTATTTTGCCTCATAAATAATACTCGCGTTTACATTTGATAAAATCATCAAATCAAAAATAATATTTATTATAAGTAATATATATTATCAATATTTGGCTTATTGTAGAATGACATTCTATGTTAGGATTGTTATTGCTAATTCTTAGATAAAACAAGGTTAATTGGGTTATTTAATTCAATAGTTATTTTAAAATTAGCGCTGGATTGTACTATAAGGAAATTGTTAGGTAGTTCAATTGCATTAATAAATGGATTTGATGTTTCAAAATAGATCACCCATTTTAAAGCATTTTCTGGTGTTAAGTAGGCGATAAAACCTTCAGAGCCATAACTCCCCTCTCCCAAATAGCAGTTATTGCCATCATTTAGGGTTATTTTTTTGATGATATCAATACTAGTTATATTATCAGGATCTTCGCTCAAAAAAAGATTCAAATTGAATGGCTTCCCCTTTTTTATAAATAATTGGGGATAAAATTGGGTTGCAAAAGAAATTGAATCACCAGTGGCAAAGTAAATGCCATCTTTTATCGGTAGTGTTTGCCTATCCCATAACGCCAATATTTTGGTCATCTAATCATCCTTTAATACTTATAAATAGATATCAAAAAGCATTTTGTTGTATGTACCCTGAAATACTCGTTTTATACAATTGTTATTAATTATCATTACCTGATTTATATGGAATATTAATGAAGTTAACTTTTTGTTTTTCAAATTTTCCTTTATATTGCTTTAAAGTTGAATGATTAACTACACTGTATTTATCTAACTCATGATACAAAGTGCCATCATCCTCCCAAGAACATAATGGGCAAACATCGTATTGCCCTTGATGTTCTAAGGTTAAATAGCTACAACATGGGCATATATGCAAAATATCTTCATCTCCAATAATAGTGATAGGTTCATTATATAAATCACTAATGTATTTTTTTAAATAGTGATTAGAATATCCTTTCAGCTTAATATCAATAAAATAGTCCAATAAAAATGTTTGAACGGCACCATCAAAAATACTTGTATATGTTAAAGATTGACCATGCTCATCAAGGTAATCAGCAAAGAGAATATTCTCAATCTCTTTTGTTGGATATTGTATAATCATATTAATAGCTAATTGTGTTAAAGCAAGTTTACGGCTAAGTGTTTTCATTGCAAATGCCCTATCATTATTCTATTTCTCACGTATAAATTAACCTATCTATTTCATGATGTTATGCAAAATTAAATGTTGTTTAATATGTCACAATTAAAGTTACTTTGATTTAGGTTCATCTATTTAAAACCAATCTTTTGATATCATTAAATATGTTGTAAAGCTTCAATGTGATTTTCCTTCATCATAGATAGTATTAAGTTTTATTGTGGCTGAAATTCTCTAATTTAAACAAAAGATAGTCATATAATTTTTCCGCAAAAAAACTAGCATGTTCACTTTTTACTATTAAATTAAAAAAATAATATTGATCATACAACTCATCAATCATAGGGTCGGAAAGCATAAAAAACTCAAGGTATGCTAAATATAATTTTTTTATATCATTAGAGATTTCTTCTAAAGAAATATGATAATTTGTTATATCATAAAAAATATTAGTGTATTGATTATTAATCTTACTTAACTCTATAAAAGGAGCCCGCTTTTTCTCACAAAGCGCCCAATGAAGAGCCCTTGCCTTATCATTGCTATAAATAAATTTCATAATTTATAGAAAGTCCTCACGTTGTTTATAGTAAGTTGAAAAACGATTAGGGTTGGAATCTACATAATAAAACAAAATTAATATCCTATCATCAATAAGACATAGGGTAATTACATCACAAAAATAACGATTATAGATTTAGCTAAATGTTTGGTAAACTAGCCATTTATAATGACTAAAAAAACTAAACAACTAATCCAACTCAACTACAACATACTTGCTCAACTCATTTTTAATTGATCCTCCTTATTTAACACATAATGAAAATAAAAATAATTTCCTTTTTTATTTTTTAGCGTACAATCAAAATCATCCACTCACGTAGGTAATGTTATGTTATACAATAACAAATACATACACCATCATAGTTGTCATGGTAATTGTCAAAATATAGCGCACAATCATATACAGATACCTGATGATATAAATTGTCATCAAGAATCCACGCCTTGTTGCGGAGGAGATACACATACTACCAAATCCCAAAGTCGCTTTGACGATCCTCCAGAAGATCCTGATAGGCAAAGCCAACATGTTAAATTAACATGGAAAATAGCCGGTATGGATTGTGCCAGTTGCGCTCAAAAAATTGAAAATGGTTTAAAAACCTTACCCAATGTTAGCCAAACAAAGATGATATTTTCTACCGAAAAATTAATGGTTTTTGTTCCCAAAAAAAATCAGGAAATTATTCAATTAATTGAAAATAAAGTTATCGAGTTGGGTTATAAACCTATTTTCGAGCCTTCCAATAACCATTCGCATCATCACGATCATCATCATTTTGACAAAAAGGCACTAATCCCTTTAGTTGTATTAGGAACTTTAATTGTGATGAGTTATATCCTGTTATTATGTAATCAAACCGTTGGCGAATATGCATTTATGGCAACGGCAATAATAGGGTTAATTCCTATTTTGAAAGAAGCATGGATTTTAACACGTAATGGTACACCATTTGCTATTGAGTCGTTGATGAGTGTGTCGGCTATTGGTGCATTATTTATTGGTGCAGCAGAAGAAGCCACCATGGTCATTTTTTTATTTATGATTGGTGAAATGCTGGAAAGCATAGCAACAAATAAAGCCAAAACGGGGATATCATCACTTGCTAAATTAATGCCAGAAGAAACTGTGATAATTATTGATGGCGAACGAAAAACTGTTGCTAGCCATAGTTTAAAACCCAATGATATTATTGAAATTTCATCGGGTGGACGTTTACCCGCCGATGTCATTTTAATAAGCGAACAAGCCAATATAGATGAAAGCGCATTAACAGGGGAATCTATCCCGATTAATTATCTTTCTGGTGATAAGATTTTGGCGGGATCGCTAGTGGTTGATAATACGATTCAACTTAAAGTAGTTTCAGAAGTTGGACAAAATGCGGTTGATCGCATTTTACAACTCATTGAAGATGCCGAAGAGCGCAAAGCGCCTATTGAACGTTTTATTGATAAATTTAGCCGCTATTACACGCCAGCAATTGCTTTGTTTGCACTATTAGTAATTATTGTGCCACCATTATTACTTAATTCTGATTGGTATACTTGGTTTTATCGTGGCTTGACACTATTATTAATTGGATGCCCTTGTGCACTAGTTATATCAACACCAGCGGTAATAACATCGGCTTTATCTAATGCCGCAAAACAAGGAGTGCTAATTAAAGGTGGTGCAGCTTTAGAGCATATTGGTTCTGTTAAATTGATTGCGTTTGATAAAACAGGCACCTTAACCAAAGGTCAACCACAAGTAACCGATGTAATTAATCAAGGTATAACAAAAAAACAGTTATTAACATTAGTTGCTGCAATTGAAAGTGGGTCACATCATCCCATAGCTAAGGCGATTGTTGATTATGCATTACAAAATCAACTAAGCATTAATGAGGCTAATAATCGTAAAGCTATTGCAGGAGTTGGTATTCAAGGCGAAGTGGATCACAAGACTTTTTATATTGTTTCACCAAACAAAGTAGCAACCGTTTCACTACCTTTAAATAATGAACACGCCCAAATCATTGAGGAGCTTGAAAATGCAGGTAAAACAGTGGTAGTTGCAGTGACAAGTCAACAATTGATAGGCATTATTGCATTGCAAGATGTATTGCGTTCAGATGCAATTACGACAATGAATGAACTTGATCGGCTTGGACTCAAATCTTTAATGTTAACAGGAGATAATGCACGAGCAGCTAAAGCCATTGCCTCTCAATTAAAAATGGACTATCGCGCCGAGCTATTACCAACCGATAAATTGGTTGAAATTGAAAGAATTCGTAATACCATGCCAATTGCTATGGTGGGCGATGGTATTAACGATTCACCAGCAATGAAAGCCGCAACGGTTAGCATTGCTATGGGAGGAGGTACAGATGTTGCATTAGAAACTGCCGATGCCGCATTAACTAAAAATAGCTTGTCTAGTTTACCTAAATTAATTCATTTAACACGCTTTGCCCGTCGTAATATTAAACAAAATATTACGATTGCATTAGGGGTTAAGTTAGTATTTTTAATTACTAGCTTATTTGGCTTTACTGGATTATGGCTCGCTGTGTTAGCCGACTCAGGCACAACTGCGATTGTGACGGCAAATGCTCTTCGAGTTTTAAGATTTAAAAATAAAAGTTAACAACTTTATTATTTAACCTATTTCGCTTAAAAAAAGTGGAATAGGTTTCTCATGTTTTTTGAAAATTATCATTCATCACTTCTTAAAGATATTTCACCACCAATATAAGCGTCGATTTTACCATTTTTTTCTAACATTAGGGCGCCTTGCTCATTGATGCCTTTAGCAACCCCACGAATGATGTTTTCGCCAATTAATAGTTTTATTGGACGATTAGTAAAGTTGTCTAATCTATTCCAATCGTTAATAAATGGCGTTAAACCATATTTTTCAAATTCCGTTAATTTACTTTTTAAGGCCTTAGCAATCTGTGCAACTAACAAATTACGATTAATATTACCTAAATTAGCCCATTTTTGGTTAACAATATTAATATCTGGATTAGTCATAGTTAAATTGACACCAACACCAATGACAACATGAGCACAATCCCCCGTTTTCCCTGCTAATTCAACTAAAATACCTGCTAGCTTTTGATCATTAAGATAAAGGTCATTTGGCCATTTAACTTTGATATCTTGACCTGATAATGCACGTAAAGTGTCTGCAATAACGATACCAACAACTAAACTTAGCCCCATTGCTGCCGCTATACCTTGATCTAACCGCCAATACATCGAAAAGTAAATATTACTACCAAACGGAGAAAACCATTTACGTCCTCGTCTTCCTCTCGCTTTTGATTGAAATTCAGCTGCACAGCAATTACCAGACGTGAGTTGATCAATGCGATCGAGCAGATATTGGTTAGTCGAATCAATAATTGGCAATATTTCGCAATGACTATTTGACTGGTAATACTGGTCAATTTTAGCTTTATTGAGTAAATCCAGAGGAGATGCAAGGCAATAACCTTTGCCTTGCACTGACGTTAGCGTTATTCCCCATTCACGCAACTGTTTAATATATTTATTAATACCAGCGCGAGTTATACCAAATACATCTGCCAACTCTTCGCCTGAATGAAACTGTCCATCAGAGAGTATTTCAATTAATTTAAGTGGATTTTTGTAACTGCGCATCCGTTCCTCTTTTTTTAGCTAACAAAATTATGAAGTATAACGAAATTATAGCAAAACTGACAAATAAATAAGCATTACTGGTTTTATCCATGATAAGTGCTATTAGTGCAGGAGCAATTAAACTACCCAAAGTATTGGTTAACAGCATAGCTTGATTCATCGCCACAATATTTTGTTTTTTTACACACGAACAGGCCCAAGCCATGGATATTGGATAAATAGTGTAAATGGTTGCACCTAATAAAATAATCGCCAAAACACCAAACCAATTAAATATTAGCATTACGCATGCGGTTAGCATTAACAATGACTCAACCAGCAATATAATTTGCCGTCCAAATTTGTCAGCACACCAGTTAGCTGGCATTTGCGCAGCCACTCCAGATAGAATAAGTAAAATCATCCAATTAGCAACTTGAATATCACTATAACCTAGATGCGAATAATAAACGGGTAAGAGCGAATATAACGATCCAATTAACATACCTGCAATAACGCAACCAATAAGCCCAATACGTGAAGGTTTATTTAATATCATTGGCATGATATTAAAACTGCTGCTCTTTCTTTTTGGTAATTTATAATGAGTGAGCAAAATAAATAAAATTGCTAATCCCATTAATAATGTAATAACCAATCCAAAATACAATACATCTTGTGGAAAGTACTGTAATAGAGCCTGCCCAAGAACTGTTCCTAAATAGTAAGTAGTTAAATAAACTGCCAGCATTTTACCGCGAGTACGCACACTGCCAGTAACTAATATGCAACTTTCAATGACTACCCAAGTGACAGCACAAGCAATGCCAATAAAAAACCGCCACACTATCCAGCTATAAAAATTCATTGAAAAACCTAGACCAATTGTTGCTATTGCAAAAATAATGCAACTATAAGTGTATGTGTAACGAGCATTGAATTTACTAATAAACCAGTTGGCAAAAATAGTACCAATCAAGTTGCCAGTAAAATAACTTGAACCCACAAAACCAATTTGCCCGAGCGAAAACTCATTACGCACTAACCACAGCGGCACTTGCGTATTTAATGCTGACAATGAGATTGTCACAAAGAGTAAACTAGTTAATAAAATCGGAAATGAATACGAACGTTTCATAGTGTTATTGAGTTTAATTTATGGACTAAATTTGCAATCAATTATAATTTTTGCTAATTACAAATAATTGTCTGCATCAATTTCGCCCGTGTTGCCGATAAACCGGATTTCTGGCGATAAATTCACCAAGAACTTTTGTAAAACGCTTTTTTTAATAAAGCGTGCTAATTCAACCACATCTTCCGCTGTTGCGTGACTTTTATTAACTAATACCAACGCTTGTTGTTGATGCACAGCAGCACCACCTATTTGATATCCTTTTAGATCACATTGCTCAATAAGCCAGCCAGCGGCTAATTTTGTTTGATGATGATCTTGTGGATATATTGGCATGTTTGGATAAATTTCAAGTAGCTTGTCTGCCACAATTTTATCGACTACAGGATTTTTAAAAAAACTGCCTCCATTGCCAAGCACTTTTGGATCGGGCAATTTACTGCGCCGAATGTCACACACTTTATCAAATATTATTTTTGCCGTAACACTTTTAGGGTCAAAGTTTTGTAATTCTCCATAAGTTAAAACTGGTTGCCAATCTTTTGGTAACTTGATTCCGACATTAATAACCGCATAGCCTTGCAAATACGCTTTTTTGAAGATACTTTCACGATATCCATATTGACCATCGGTGACAGTGATAATTTTACCTGTAGCAAGCTCAAGCAGTTCCACATAATCAGCAACTTTTTGAAACTCAACACCGTAAGCGCCAATATTTTGAATGGGCGCAGATCCAACACAACCAGGAATCAATGCAAGGTTTTCTAGCCCTGATATATTTTGTTCGATAGTTGTTGACACTAAATCGTGCCAAATTTCACCAGCCCCCACTTTTAAATGCCATGCTTGTTCAGTTTCGGTTATGGTCATCCCTTTGATTCGATTAACAATAACAATACCATCAAAGTCACAAGTAAAAAGCGAATTACTACCTTCACCAATAATCATAATGGGCAAATTTTGGGAGTTATCTTGCCAAACTTGTTGTAATTGCTCAACGGTGGTTACAGTAATAACTTTTAGTGCAAAAACAGTAAGACCAAAAGTGTTAGGAATTTTTTGTTTCATTGATAACTACCTTTTTATTTTTGTATATATGCCCAAAAATGAATCTATTTTATATGTTATTTTTTTATAGCTTGGAATTTTTCGTATTTAGCAACTATATTACCACATTGGGTAATCTTATTTTATTAATTATTTAAGCGTGGGTTGCGCAGAATTTGTATAAATTTGCTATTGAATCAGTTTAATAAAAACAGGTTTATTCGCATTTTTATTTCAAAAGTATGACTAAGATCAAATTCCTTGCTCTATTTAAGCAAATATTCGCCTAAAGTAGCGCTTAAATCTTTTTTGTTTTTTGTTATCGTGTATTATAACTAGCTGAATAATGTTTTTATAAATTATAATCAACTTATTTAGTCAGCACAAAATGCAGTGATTATTATTTAACTAGCTATTATTGATTACATTGCTTATGAGTTAGAGGAAATTATGAAAAGAGTTTTTATTATGATCCTAGATTCGTTTGGGATCGGTGGCGCTGAGGATGCAAAAAAATATGGTGATGAAGGCGCTAATACTTTAGGTCATATTGCTGAAGCTTGTGCTTTAGGTAAAGCAGAGCACGGTCGTAGCGGCCCATTAAAATTGCCTAATTTAAGCAAATTAGGTTTAATAGAAGCGGCATATGAATCAAGTGGTCAATATCCTAAAGACATGAAAACTGAAAGCGAAATTATTGGCGCATATGGTTATGCTAGCGAAATTTCTTCTGGTAAAGATACACCATCAGGGCATTGGGAAATAGCTGGTGTGCCCGTACTTTTTGACTGGGGCTATTTTACAAATACAACTAACAGCTTTCCTCAAGATCTTTTAAATAAAATTATTTCTCGAGCAAAACTCCCTGGCTACCTTGGTAATTGTCACTCTTCAGGCACAATTATTCTTGATGAGCTTGGTGAAGAACATATGGCTTCAGGAAAACCTATTTTTTATACTTCTGCTGATTCTGTATTCCAAATTGCCTGTCATGAGGAAACATTTGGTTTAGATAAGCTTTATGAAGTTTGTGAAATTGCTCGTGATGAGCTTAACAAAGGCAATTATAATATCGGTCGAGTTATTGCTCGCCCATTTTTAGGCAATAAGTCAGGCGAATTTGTACGTACAGGTAATCGCCATGATTTAGCAGTTGAGCCACCAGCACCAACAATGATTAAGAAGCTAGTCGATGAAAAACAAGGTACCGTTGTGTCAATCGGTAAAATTGCTGATATTTATGCACAAGTTGGTATTACCAAAAAAGTGAAAGCAACTGGTCTTGAAGCACTATTTAATTCATCGCTTGAAGAAATAAAACAAGCTAAAGATAACACGATTGTATTTACTAATTTTGTTGACTTTGACTCCTCTTACGGGCACAGACGAGATGTATCGGGTTATGCTGCCGCATTAGAATATTTTGATAGTCGCCTTCCTGAAATGTTAGCACTTATTAAGCCTGGTGATCTGCTTATTATCAGTGCCGATCATGGTTGTGATCCAACTTGGCCAGGAACCGATCATACTCGTGAACATATTCCCGTCATCGTTTACGGTGATAGCGTGCCTGTTGGATCTTTGGGGCATCGAGAGACATTTGCAGATATTGGGCAAAGTGTTGCTGATTACTTTGATTTGTCACCAATGGATTATGGCAAATCATTTATTCGTAAATAACGATTTTTTAGTTAGTGTAGTACATTTTTAGTAATAAATTGAGGAGAGTTAAATGCCTACCCCACATATTAACGCCACCGATAATGCTTTTGCTCAAACGGTATTAATGCCTGGCGATCCATTGCGAGCTAAGTTTATTGCCGAAACTTTTTTAGAAAATGCAAAAGAAGTGACTAATGTAAGAGGAATGCTTGGTTTTACAGGCCACTATAAAGGTAAGCAAGTTTCTGTTATGGGACATGGTATGGGGATTCCATCTTGTTCTATATATACAACCGAATTGATCAAATTTTATGGTGTTAAAAATATCATTCGTATCGGTTCGTGTGGCGCAATCAGTCCTGATGTTAATCTTGGTGATGTTGTTATTGGCTTAGGTGCTTGTACCGATTCAAAAGTCAATCGTTTACGTTTTAAAGATCACGATTTTGCCGCTATCGCCGATTTTGGTTTGACTTGCAATGCCGTTAATGCTGCTAAAAACTTAGGCGTAAATGTTAAAGTTGGCAATCTTTTTTCTGCCGATCTGTTTTATAGTGTTGAACCTGATATGTTTGATATTATGGAAAAGTACAATATTTTAGGCGTTGAAATGGAAGCAGCGGGCATTTATGGTGTGGCTAGTGAATATGGAGCTAAAGCATTAACAATTTGTACAGTATCTGACCACATACGAAAAGGCGAAGCAATGTCGGCAGAAGAGCGACAATTAGGCTTTAAAAATATGATTAATGTTGCGTTAGAATCGGTATTAATTAATTCAAATTAAAATTAATGGCAGAATTTCTGCCATTTTTTTTAGGTTAAAAACAAACCAACTAATTGTCGCATTAGCTGTAAACCAACAGCTTTAAGCGTGAATATTTTTAGCGTTATAGCTAGTTTTTAATAGCGATAACAAATTTTTATTTATTCATTAATTTTTATCTAATAGGTTAGAAAAGAGCTC
Source organism: Gilliamella sp. Fer1-1 (assembly GCF_001690825.1). NCBI lineage: Bacteria > Pseudomonadati > Pseudomonadota > Gammaproteobacteria > Orbales > Orbaceae > Gilliamella > Gilliamella sp. Fer1-1. The sequence continues at coordinate 35,349 of NZ_LZGX01000069.1, read as the reverse complement.
ATTTAATAAGGAACAAAAATGAATATCAAGCTACAACTGAGAATTATATTTTTCTTACAATTTTTTATCTGGGGAAGTTGGCTAATTACCTTAGGCTCCTATATGATGAACAATTTAAATTTTACTGGCATTGATGTCGGCGCCGTATATGGTACCATGGGTATTGCTTCATTATTTATGCCGAGCTTACTTGGTATCGTAGCTGATAGATGGATACCTGCTAACCGATTGTATGCACTTTGCCATTTGATTGGTGCTATAACCTTATTCATTGCTGCATCTATCACGTCACCATTTTTAATGATGATTGTGATGCTTATCCATTGTTTTGCTTTCATGCCAACTATTGCGATTTCTAATTCGATTTCTTACTCTTGTTTAGAGTCACAAGGGCTTGATGTTATTACGCAATTCCCTAAAATTCGTATCTTTGGTACCGTCGGTTTTATTGTTGCGATGTGGTTAGTGAGCTTTATGCAATTAGAACTCAGTAATATGCAACTTTATATTGCAGCTGGAAGCTCTGTGTTGTTAAGCCTGTATTCTTTAACTTTACCTTTAATTCAAATTACTCACGATACTAGTAAAGAAAAATCGATTTTGAGTTCATTAGGTTTAGATGCATTTGTGCTTTTAAAACAACCTAGAATGTTGATCTTTTTTCTATTTGCAGTGTTATTAGGCGGTATTTTACAAATTACCAATACTTTTGGTGACCCATTCTTGCATAGTTTTAAAGATATTCCAGAATTTAAAGATAGTTTAGTTATTAAGTATCCCGCAGTATTACTTTCTATTTCGCAAATATCAGAAGTCGTCTTTATCTTATTTGTTCCTTTCGTTATGAAACGTTTAGGCATCAAATATGTCATGCTAATCAGTATGCTTGCATGGGTGGCTCGTTTTGGGCTATTTGCTTATGGTGATCCATCCCCTGTTGGTTTTGTATTGCTGCTTCTTTCAATGATTGTTTACGGTTGTGCCTTTGATTTTTACAACATTTCAGGTTCTATGTATGTTGATAAGACTGTATCATCAGATATCCGTAATAGCGCGCAAGGGCTATTTATGATGATGACAAATGGTATTGGTGCTTATATTGGTACCATGGCTAGTGGTTTTGTGGTTAATTACTATACAATAGAAAAAATTGTAGATTGGCATTCTGTTTGGCTTATATTTGCAGGCTATTCATTAGTGCTTGCAATTGTTTTTGTTTTTATTTTCAAAAATGATGACGCCGATAAAAAATTAGCCTAAAAATCAAGCAGTGAATTGGCATTAACTACCTAGTTAATGTTGAAATAGATAGATAAGTCAGATTATTCTACTAATAATTTGTTCTATAAATAGGCAACAGATTAATTGTTGCCTAATTCCTGATTGCGACAAAATGTTATCGGCCTCACAGAAAATCGATAGATTGCACAAAATGTATAGAAAATAAATTGATGGGAAACAAAGGTATGGAAAACAAGTATCTTATCAAAATAGCATAAAATGCTTATAATAAGTGTATCAATTCTGGTATTTGATACGTTTGCCAGTTGATTAATAATCACTATTACAAGTACCTTATAAGCGTATTTAAGCAGATTAGAACAAGATGAATAAACACATAATCCCCAAAGTTATACTTCATGAGCATGTTGAAGGCAGTATTACTCCCTTTATGGCTAAAAAATTAGCCAATAAAAATCATTTAACTTTCCCTGATTCATTATGTTATCAACAAGGCGAATATGATGCGACCGAGTATAAAAATGGTCGATATAACTATGATGAATCCGACTTTGTTTCATTTATTCAAACTTATGACACTGTTTCGAGTTTTGTTAAACATCCTGACGATTATTACCTGATTACTTACGATTTTTTAAGCAGAAATGCCAAGCAAGGGTTAATCTATTGTGAACTGTTCTTGTCGCCCTATCATATTTGCGCAACAGAAAGACAAGGAAAAGTTGTTTGGGACAAAGAAAGATTTCAACAAACTCTTAATCAAATGGATAAAGCAATTATTGATGTTCAAAAAGAGCATAATATTACCGTTAGGTACCATGTAATTGGCGTACGACACCTTGGCGCCGATGTGGTGCATGATACACTGCGTTTTATTGAAAATAATTATCATCCATTTATTACTGGATTTAATATTGCTGGCAATGAGAAAGCTGGGCATTTTGATGATTTTAAAAAGGCTCATCAACTTGCTTCTGAATTAAATTTAAAAAAATCTTACCATGCTGGTGAAATTGACTCAGCGGAAAGTATTATTCAAGCGCTAAAACATGGCGCAAATCGAATTGGGCACGGTATTGCTGCTATTGAAGATGATAAATTGATTAAGCAATTAGTTGATAACAAAATCACTTTAGAAATTGCTCTCACCAGCAATCGTATTTTAGTGAATAAATTACAGGGTGATATACTTAATCATCCAATTAGACAACTGTATGACCAAGGTGTTCGCATTACTCTTAACACGGATGATGCCGGAATTTTTGGTACCGACATTGAAAAAGAATACCATATTGCTCAATCGATATTTTCTTTTTCGCGATTAGAATTGCTTGATATAACACTATGTGGTATCCAAGCAGCTTTTGTTGATGAGCCTATTAGAGTTCGTTTAATGAATTTGGCACTCTCATACTTTACCTCGGATGATAGAAAATTACTGAAAAAATTTATTCATGATAAAAAATATCATCCAGCAATCATTGAACGTTTTTTAACATATCAAAAATTATTATTAGCTATCCCCATTAATTAATTCATCAGAATAATTGGAGATTTACATGAAAAAAAATAAGTTAGCCCTAAGTTTTTTACCCCTATTTATATCTGGTGCTGTTAATGCTGCAACAGTCGATTTAAGAATTATCGAAACGACTGATTTACACGGCAATATGATGAATTATGATTATTTTAAAGATCAAACTATTGATTCATATGGGTTAGTTAAAACTGCCAATTTAATTCATCAAGCAAGAGGTGAAGTAAAAAATAGTGTTCTTGTTGATAATGGTGATTTAATTCAAGGTAGCCCAATGGCTGATTATGCAGTTGATAAAGGCCTTAGTGAGGGCGAGATACACCCAGTATATAAAGCACTCAATACCCTTGATTATGTTGTTGGTAATATTGGTAACCACGAATTTAATTTTGGATTGGAATTTCTGAAAAAAAGCCTTTCTGGAGCTAAATTTCCTTACATTAATGCCAATGTTTATGATGCTAAAACCAATAAGCCATATTTCAAGCAATATATTATTGTAGATACTCCTGTTATTGATAGAGATGATAATAAACATACTATCAAAATTGGTTATATCGGTTTTGTCCCGCCACAAATTATGCAATGGGACAAACTTAACCTTAATGGCAAAGTTGTTGTCAAAGATATTACCGAAACCGCTAAATTACTAGTACCGGAAATGAAAAAACAAGGCGCTGATGTCATTATTGCAATTCCACACTCTGGCGTGTCGGCTGAACCTTATAAAGCGTTAGCTGAAAATTCGGTTTATTACTTAAGCCAAGTAGAGGGAATTAATGCAATTATGTTTGGTCACTCACATGGCGTCTTCCCAAGTGAAGAATTTAAATCACTGCCTAATACTGATATAAAAACAGGAAATATCAATCATGTTCCCGCGGTCATGCCAGGACAATGGGGAAGCCATTTAGGCGTAGTGGATTTAGTTCTAACGGGAGATAAATCCAATTGGCAAGCTATTTCAGGGAAATCTGAAGCACGGCCGATTTATGACCAAACGAATAAAAAAGCCTTAGTTGAAGCTGATCAAAAACTCGTTGATATTCTAACAACAGACCACCAAGGTACGCGTAAATTTGTAAGTAAACCTATTGGTAAAGTTTCAACCGATATTACTAGCTATTTAGCGCTAGTCGAAGATACATCTGCCTTACAAATTATTAATGATGCACAAACCGATTACGTTAAGCAATTTATTCAAGGCGATCCAGATCTGGATGGTCTGCCAGTTTTATCAGCTATTGCACCATTTAAAGCTGGTGGCAGAAAAAACGATCCAAGTGCTTTTGTTGATGTAAAAAAGGGTGATCTTACCTTTAGAAATGCAGCAGATATCTATCTGTATCCTAATATTTTATCTGTGATTAAAATTACAGGCAAAAATGTAAAAGAATGGCTTGAATGTTCTGCGGGTATGTATAACCAAATAGATATTCATACAGCAAATCCACAATACCTAATTAATTGGGATAAATTTAGAACCTATAATTTTGATACAATTGATGGTGTAAATTATCAAATTGATATCACCAAACCTCCACGTTATGATGCTAACTGCCAGCTAATCAATCCAACATCTGAAAGAATAACTAATCTGACTTACCAACACAAACCACTTGATCCTAATCAAATGTTTTTAATTGCTACAAATAATTATCGAGCTTATAGCGGCATATTCCCAGGTACTGGTGAAAAAAATGTTAAATTTAATTCACCGGATGATTTAAGAGTGATCCTGTCAGCTTATATCACTAAGGTTACTAAACAAGAAGGATCGGTCAATGTTATTGTTGATAACAACTGGCAAATTGCGCCAATATCGAGTGATACCAAATTAGATATTCGTTTTGAATCATCTCCAACAGATGAAGCTAAAACTTATATTGAAAAACATTCACTATACCCTACTGAATTTATCGAAAAAGATAAATTAGGTTTTGGTGTTTATCGATTAGATTTACAGTCATCAGCTAACGCTCAACCTAAAATTTAATTAATATTATTACGAAACAAAGGATTCTCAATATGAAAATTGAAAAACTCATTGAACTCGCTAAAACTGCTCGCTCTAAAGCTTATGTTCCTTACTCCAAATTTCAGGTTGGTGCAGTATTAATCACTGAAGATGATGAGGCGATTTTAGGTTGCAATGTTGAAAATGCCTCTTATGGCCTAGCCAATTGTGCAGAACGCACCGCTATTTTTAAAGCAGTTTCAGAAGGTAAAAGAAAATTTAAAAAATTAGTGGTAATTGGTGATACTGAAGGTCCAATTTCACCTTGTGGAGCTTGCCGTCAAGTAATCAGTGAGTTTTGTGCTAAAGATATGCCAGTGATTTTAACGAATATGCAAGGTAAAATCCAAGAAACCACTGTTGGTGAATTGTTACCTTGGTCTTTTTCGCCAAGTGATTTAGATTAGTTTTGCTTGTGAGCAATGTAATTTTAGCTATATTGAAAATAGTTAAAATTGAACGCAATTAAAAATAAAAAGAAATTGATACTTATTGTTAGCTAGGATTAGCCTTCTCATCAAGCCAAATTATGGATGAGAAGAATATAATCCTAATTTATTGATATTAAGAGAGACGAATAATGAGATTTGTAGATATTATTGAAAAAAAACGTGATGGCCATGCATTAACCACTGACGAAATTCAATTTTTTATTACTAACTACACTAATGGTACCATCCCTGATTACCAAGTTAGCGCTTTATTAATGGCAATTTATTATCAAGGTATGACATCAAAAGAATGTGCGGATTTAACCAGTGCCATGATGTATTCAGGTGATACTGTTGACCTATCATCAATAAAAGGCATTAAAGTCGATAAACATTCAACTGGTGGTGTGGGTGATACCACAACATTAGTACTTGCTCCTTTAGTTGCAGCATTAGATGTACCGGTCGCTAAAATGTCAGGGCGTGGACTTGGGCATACTGGTGGCACCACCGATAAATTTGAGTCAATTGCGGGATTCAAAATTGAATTAAGCAAACAAGATTTTATTAATCAGGTGAATACCAAGGGTTTAGCAGTAATTGGTCAGTCAGGTAATTTAACACCAGCCGATAAAAAGCTCTATTCACTACGTGACGTAACTGGCACCGTTAATTCTATTCCACTTATTGCAAGCTCAATTATGAGTAAAAAATTAGCTGCTGGTGCTGATGCTATTGTGCTTGATGTTAAAACCGGTGATGGCGCACTAATGAAAAATATGGCTGATTCAGAAAAATTAGCTCACGAAATGGTCAATATCGGTAACCAAATTGGTCGCAGAACCATGGCTATTATTTCAGATATGTCACAACCACTTGGTTTTGCAATTGGTAATGCACTTGAAATCAAAGAAGCGATTGATACTTTGAAAGGTAAAGGTCCTGCTGATTTAACTGAGCTAGTTTTAACATTAGGTAGCCAAATGGTTGTGCTTGCCAACAAAGCGAAAACATTAGAAGAAGCCAGAGCTAAACTGCAAGAGGTCATAAAAAATGGTAAAGCAATTGAAAAATTTAAGACCTTAATTGAAGCGCAAGGTGGTGATAGCTCGGTTGTTGATCATCCTGAAAAATTAGCAAGCGCGCCATACCAAATCGCGCTACCTGCGCAAAAATCAGGCTACATTACAAAGATTATTGCGGATCAAATTGGCATTGTTGCAATGCAATTAGGCGCGGGGCGAGCAACCAAAGATGATATTATCGATCCAGCGGTTGGAATCGTATTACATAAAAAAGTCGGCGATAAAGTTGATGAGGGTGAAGCTTTATTAACGATTCACGCCAATACTGATAAGCTTGATGCAATCAAACAAAAATTGTATGACAATATTATTGTTAGTGATAGTGCAAGCGAGCCACAATTGATTTATAAAGTGATTACGGAGTAGTCATTATAATAAGGATTTAGGAGGAACCATGTTTCAGCCAAAATTAAATAAAAAAATATCACTACTTGTTGTTTTGAGTCTATTTTCAGCTAATGTTATAGCGACCATTTCGAACAAAAAACCAACAACACCCACTTGGGAAAAGAACACAATTTATCAATTTACTATTTTACATACTAACGATCACCACGGTCGTTTTTGGCAAAATGATATTGGTGAATATGGACTTGCTGCACAAAAAACAGTCGTTGATAAAATAAGAAAGGAGGTAGCTGCTAAAGGCGGAAATTTGTTACTTCTATCTGGCGGTGATATTAATACTGGTGTTCCTGAATCCGATGTACTTCAAGCAAAACCTGATTTTTTAGGTATGAATGAAATTGGCTACAATGCGATGGCTGTGGGTAATCATGAATTTGATCACCCTTTAACGATTATTCGTGAACAACAAAGATGGGCAAATTTTCCTTTTCTATCTGCAAATACTTACTTTAAAGGCACCGATAATCGTGTTTTTGATGCCTACACAACATTTGATTTAAATGGTATTAAAGTGGCAGTATTTGGATTAACCACGGATGATACAACTTTTTTAGCTTCACCTAAAAATACTGATGGCATTGAATTTCATAAAACCTTACCCGAGGCGCAAAAAATTATAGCTCAGATAAAAAAGATGGAACATCCTGATATGATTATTGCTTTAACGCATATGGGACATTATGAAAATGGCGAACATGGTACAATGGCACCTGGAGATGTTGAATTAGCCCGCGGGTTAAAAAGTGGTGAATTAGATATGATTGTGGGTGGTCATTCACAAAATCCTGTTTGTATGGCAAGCCCAAATAAGCGCATTACCGAATATGTCCCAGGAACCCCTTGTGCACCCGATCAGCAAAACGGGACTTGGATTGTTCAAGCGCATGAATGGGGTAAATATGTTGGGCGTGCAGATTTTACCTTTTTAAACGGCAAAATAACTTTGCAAAAGTATCAACTAATCCCTATCAATTTAAAAAAAGAAGTTGATAATGGTGATGGTACAAAACGCCTTGAATATTACAGTGAAGAGATATTACAAGATAAAAAATTACTCGAAAATCTAAAGCCTTATCAAGAACAAGGAAAGCAACACTTACTAATTAAAAGCGGAGAGTTATCCGGCCGACTTGAAGGTGATCGTAATATTGTAAGATATCAACAAAGCAATATGGGACAATTATTGCTTAGCGCTTTTATTGAAAAAACCAGTGCTGATATGGGGATTATGTCAGGTGGTATGATTCGCGATTCATTAATTGAAGGTAATATTACTTATCGCGATATTTTAAAAGTTGAGCCTTTTGGTAATAACGTTGTTTATTTTGATCTGACAGGTAGTGAATTAATTGATTACCTTAAAGTAGCACTTAACAAAAAACCAGGTTCTGGCGGATATGCACATATGAAAAATGTCACCTTAACACGATCGAACAATAACATTGAAGATATAAAAATTAAAAATGAACCTATCAATTTACAAAAATCATATCGCATAGTTACGCTAGACTTTTTAGCGGCTGGTGGTGATGGTTACCCAATAACCAATACTTCACCAACTTATGTTGATACGGGTTATCGTGATGCTGATGTAGTAAAACAGTATTTTGAGAAATACTCGCCTATTAATGCATCAGATTATGAACCAACACCATTTATTATTGAAAAATAAGTACTGAGGTAGCTATGAACATGACAGAATTTCAACTAAATTGTTATAATATAGTGACTGATCCTAATCTATCACCTAAACAAAAATCCCATTTACTTGCACTTGCAGCAGAAAATAATTTACCTTATGTAAATCTAGATAGTGAAACCCGACATGCTTTAGATGAACGTGTGATTTGCGATATGTATGAAGGTCATGCGCCCTATAAGCCCCGCTATGTGCTACCTGATTATGCTAAATTTTTAAAGCAAGGTTCAAAATGGCTAGAACTTGAGCCAGCAAAAACATTTGATGATGCATTAAATATGCTTACCATCATTTATCATCACGTTCCTTCTGTAACTGGTATGCCTGTTTATTTAGGCTGTTTAGATCAAATATTACTCCCTTATGTTGGCAATCTAACAGAAAATGAAGTTTATGAGCGATTAAAGCGCTTTTGGATTATGCTTGATCGTAATTTACCAGATGCATTCATGCATGCCAATATTGGGCCAACAGATAATGTGATCTGCCGCGTTATTTTACGTGTTGATCGCGAACTTAAACAAGTTGCTCCGAATCTAACGTTTATTTATGATGAAGATATCACGCCAGAATCGTTACTCAATACAGCAATTGAGAATATTTGCGAAACAGCAAAACCCCATATTGCTAATAATATGATGATTAAAAAAGATTTTGATGAAAAAGGCTACGGTGTGGTGAGCTGTTATAACTCACTGCCTGTTGCTGGTGGTGGGAGCACATTATCCAGAATTAATTTGAAAGAAGTAGCATTACGTAGTCAAGATATTGATGATTTTTTAAAACATGTTCTTCCGCACTACTGCCAATTACAGATGAATTTAATTCAAGCAAGATCAGCATTTCTTTTTGAAAAATCTAACTTTTTTAGCAATAGTTTTTTAGTTAATGAAGGATTAATTGACGCAACTCGATTCGCACCCATGTTTGGTATTTATGCGATGGCAGAAGCGGTTAATATTTTACAAGAAAAATCAGGATTGGCAGGATGTTATGGTAAAAACGAAGAGGCCAATGAGCTAGCTTCAGCAATTTCTAAACAACTTGCTGAGTTTGTTGATAATCATAAGGTTAACTACGCTTGGAAAGGAAAGGCGATGTTACATGCGCAATCGGGCATCAGTTCCGATAGAGATGCCACCCCTGGTTTACGCATACCTTATGGGCATGAACCTGATCCTGTTACACATATTATGGCATTATTTAAACACCATAAATATTACACCTCTGGCATTAGTGATATTTTAACGATTGATGAAACGATAAAAAATAATCCATTAGCATTAGTACAAATTTGTAAAGCCGCATTTAAATTTGGTTTCCGTGAATTTACGGCTAATATCAGTGGTAATGATCTTGTGCGAGTAACTGGCTATATGGTAAGACTATCGGATATCAAAAAATATAAACAAGAAGGATCGCGGATTAATACGACATTTTTAGGTAGCGAAGCAGCGGAAGCGCCTGACAACAAGAGTTACTTATGCCGCACACCTCGAGTAATCAGCCATGAACAAGCCATGGGCAATCATTAATAAACTGTTACCCTTTTCTTGTGTTGACGGACCGGGAAACCGGTTAGTCATCTTTTTACAAGGCTGTAATTTTAAGTGTTTAAATTGCCACAACCCTTATACTATTTCGCCGTGTAAGGATTGTGGTGATTGTGTGGCAACTTGTCCCCATCAAGCGTTAACATTTATCAATAATAAAGTTATCTGGCAATCTTCACAATGTGAGCAATGTGATACATGTATTAATACTTGTCGTCACAGTTCTACTCCAATGACCTATCAATATAGTGTTGAAGATGTTTTACTTGAGATCCGTAAATACTTGCCTTTTTTGAATGGTATTACCATTAGTGGTGGCGAAGCGACATTACAGTTACCTTTTATTGAAAGGCTTTTTCATGCTGTTAAACAAGCCGAGGATTTAAAGCACCTTACCTGCTTTATTGATAGCAATGGTTACTTAGTGAAAACAGGTTGGCAAAAAGTAGAAAACGTAATGGATGGTGCGATGATCGACCTTAAAGCTTGGAATAGTGATGTTCATAAAAAGCTAACAGGTCGGGATAATTTACGCGTAAAAGAGACGATTAAATATCTTTCACAGATAAATAAATTATATGAAGTAAGATTTTTAATTATTCCAAAACAAACCGATCTACAAGACAATGCTAAAAACATTGCTGAATTTTTAATGGATTTGGATCCTAATATTCGAATAAGAATTAATGCATTTCATAATCATGGAGTGCACGGTATCGCTAAAACATGGTCTGTAGCCACTAAACAGCAAGTCGAACTTTTTGCAGAACAATTAGAACAAAATGGGTTAAATAAAATTACCTTACCATCTGTATATTTATAATCTATTTTGCTGAAATTGAGTAATAACGGATAAATTAAATATACGTTATAGAGGTGGGGAGCTTCCCCCCAGCCTCTTTATTATTTTGTTTGACTCAATTTATTGTGATGTATTACAAGAAATATTTACTAGCATGTGATAACTTATTATTTGCCTTTTTTAAACGCTGCAGCAAATGCGTTCCCCATCGCGCTGTTGCCTAATGATGGCGTATTATTTTGTTTGCTAGTATGTGAGCGACTTTTAGAAGATCGATTATCTTCCTGTTTAGTTAATGAAGCAGGATCATCAAGACGCATGGTTAAAGCGATACGTTTGCGAGGAATATCTACTTCAATCACTTTCACTTTAACAATATCACCAGCTTTTACAACAGTTCTTGGATCATCAACAAATTTGTTTGACAATGCTGAAATATGTACCAAGCCATCTTGGTGTACGCCAATATCAACAAATGCGCCAAAATTAGTAACATTAGTTACTGTACCTTCCATAATCATACCCAGTTTTAGATCTTCCATTGTTTCGATATCATCTGCAAACTGAGCTGTTTTAAATTCAGGTCTTGGATCTCGCCCTGGTTTATCTAGCTCTTTAATAATATCTGTGACGGTTGGAACGCCAAAATGGTCATCCACATAATCTATCGCTTTAAGGGATTTTAAGTAATTTGTATCACCTAAAATTTCTTTTAAAGATTTATGATTTTTTTCTAAAATTCGCTCAACAACAGGATAAGCCTCTGGATGAACCGCTGATGCATCAAGTGGGTTTTTACCATCCATAATTCTTAGAAAACCAGCGCATTGTTCAAAGGCTTTAGGGCCTAAACGCGGTACTTTTAATAATTGTTTACGATCAGTGAATTGACCATTTTCATTACGCCAATCAATGATATTTTTGGCAATAACTTTATTAAGCCCAGCAATACGCGCAAGTAACATCATCGAAGCAGTATTCAAATTCACACCAACCGCATTTACACCATCTTCAACCACGGCATCAAGTTTTTTAGCAAGCTGCGTTTGGCTGACATCATGCTGGTATTGACCAACGCCAATTGATTTAGGATCAATTTTAACAAGTTCGGCTAATGGATCTTGTAAGCGCCTTGCAATTGATACCGCACCACGGATCGACACATCAAGATCAGGGAACTCTTGTGCTGCAAGCTCAGATGCAGAATAAACTGATGCTCCAGCTTCGCTAACAATGACCTTTTGCCCTTTAACTTCTGGATATTTTTTTTGAACATCAAGATAAAAGCGTTCTGTTTCGCGCGATGCAGTACCATTGCCAATAGCAACTAATTCGACTTGGTATTTAATACAAAGCGCTACAACTAGCATAGCGGCTTTATCGGCCTGCCCTGTGTGTGGGTAGATTGTTTCAGTTGCGACTAATTTACCTGTCGCATCAACAACCGCAATTTTAACCCCTGTTCTTAATCCAGGATCCATCCCCATCGTAACTTTCATACCCGCTGGTGCAGCCATTAACATGTCATGCAAGTTAGCGGCAAATACGTTAATCGCTTCTTCTTCAGCGCGTTCACGTAGGGTCGTCATAAGTTCGGTTTCCATGTGCATTAAAATTTTAATACGCCATGTCCAATTAATAACAGCTTTACGCCATTTGTCAGCAGGATCATTATTGAAATGTATCGCTAAATGCTCAGTAATAATTTGTTCACAATAACTTTCTTTTGGTGCTTCTTCATATTGAGGATCAGCATTAATTGAAAGTTGTAAAAAGCCTTCATTTCGACCGCGAAACATCGCTAAAGCTCGATGAGACGGCACTTTTGAAATAAGTTCACTTTGTGCAAAATAATCTCGAAATTTTGCGCCCTCTTCTTCTTTGCCTCTAACCACTTGTGAAACTAAATGCGCATTATTCCAAAGATAATGCCGTACTTTTGCCAGTAATGCTGCATCTTCAGCAAATCGCTCCATTAAGATATAGCGTGCGCCATCTAATGCAGATTTAGTATCCGCAATACCTTTGTCCGAATTGATATACTTTTCCGCTTCAATTTCAGGATCAAGTATTGGGTTTTGCCATAAGTCATTAGCTAATGGTTCAAGACCCGCTTCAATAGCTATTTGACCACGAGTACGACGCTTAGGTTTATAAGGCAAATAAAGATCTTCAAGTTCGGTTTTACTTAACGTTTGTATGATACTTTGGCTTAATTCTGGTGTTAATTTACCTTGTTCTTCAATTGACTTTAAAATCGTTTGTTTGCGATCTTCAAGTTCACGTAAATAGCTCAATCGGCTATCTAAAGTGCGTAATTGAGTATCATCAAGGCCTCCTGTCACCTCTTTTCGATAACGGGCAATAAATGGAACGGTACTACCTTCATCCAATAATTGGATTGCAGCTAAAACTTGCTCTGGTTTTACCGTCAGCTCACTAGCTATAATATGGCTAATTTGTTTATTAATCATGGTTATTTTATCTATTTTTTAACATGCGGTAATTATATACCTATCTTCGTTTTTGTTGCAATTTAACGAATTTGATCAGTTATCTAAAAATAGCACGACTTATCATTAATTTTTATTGCGTAAAAGAATATTAAATAAAACTGATAATTAAACTCACCATTTTATTTAGCAACACATATCCCATAATAATCATAACTTGGTTCCTTAGTCGTCACTTTATTATCATACAATGCTCCAGTATTCATATTTACATAAATAACATTGCTATTACTTGGTGAAATTCCACTCGTCCAACCATAAGTTTGATTATAAAAATTAGCCCCTGAAAAATACGCCATTGCTCCCCATTCAGTAAGCAATCCTTGGTGAACAGCTCTTTTATAATTATGATGAGGATGAAAATTATCACTTAAACTATTTAACCTAGCATTACTCAAATCCCTAACATTTGCTTGTCGATAATTGCCTAACCCTTCACACCACTCTTTTTGCTGAGCAGGCCAAGCAACAAAATCCCCTCGATTAATAAACCACTGCGTTATTCTAAATTTATAAATGAGCTTTACACCCTGTTTTGTTGTGCCAATTAATTCAATATCAACAGGTAAGTTGGCTGTTGGTGCTGTAGCTTTATCTTCACCTTTACTTGATGAGTCAGGACCTTTTAACGTGACAAGCACCATATTCTTGTTATCATAAACTTTGAATCCTTTTGAGCTTGGAGCTTCTGTTTTTTCTATGCTTGCGGTAATTGCATTAAGCGAACTATCATCAACATTTGATGTTTTTACCGCCCATGTTGTTGTATCTAATGAATTATCTATCCCATTGGTCACTAAATAGAAATAAAGCCCATTTGCACCTGTTGATGGGAAATTATCTAAATAATCAGATTGTGGTACATGACCATTGTTAGTTGTTGGGTCAAAAATGCTTTTATCGCCATAGGTATAGCCTCCACCAGCATAAGACATATTTGGGCTGGCATATTTAATTGCTTCGCCACCTATTTTGATATGAAATCTTCGATAAGGAGTCTTAGTTATGGCTATCTTATTATCTGGGTAATTCTGAGAGTTTGGCACACCATACTTTGTATTCAAAGAAACAGAGCCACTTACTTTAATATATGGGTAAATACCATTTTTCAATAATGTACTAAATGTCGTTGTTGTCTGAGCTGCTGTTAATTTAACCTCATTGTTATCTGAATCTTCATAATACCATACTAGAGAAAGAGGATGGGCTGTATCTTCTGATAAAGAAATATCACCATCACCATCAACATCTATTACATCTGTATTTTGCGGTTGTTTGATTGCAGAGGATAATTTCAAACTCACTGGAGTTTTAGTCGCAATATTAATGCCTAGTGCAGAATCTAAATCATTTGTATTAAAATAAGTTTTTCCATCATAGGTAACACCAAAATAATCAAATTCAGCATTCGATTCAATACTATTTTCAATCGAAGTAATAAAGCGAGGGCTGTGTCCTTCAATAACATTAGTGGTAACAGCCGATAATGCTAAAGACTCTGTTGAGAAAAAACTTACAAAAAAAACTAAGTTAAAAGCTAATTGGTACCGTGTAGCCATATTAATACCTAATAATAATTTCAAGTTATATAAAATCTGTTATTGAATTTCAATGATTGTTGAATTAAACCTATTTATGTAGTGCACATAACTTAATATAATTATTAGGTAAACCATTTATCATTAACAGAAAGAAAAAAACGAAAAACCATGATAAAACTTTATTTTTATCCTTGCAGTACAATTTAAATCAAAAATAACAAAAGAAAAACAATAAAAATAATTGTAATGCGTATTAAACACTCAATTAAACACTAAAATACACAAAATAAAAACGAAAGGACGTTAAATTATGCGAATAGCAAATTACATAACAAGAGAAGGCTATTTAGCGCTCGAACACGAATTAAAATATTTGTGGAAAGAAGAAAGACCTAAAGTTACTCAAGCAGTATCTGATGCAGCAGCCCTTGGCGATCGCAGCGAGAACGCCGAATACATCTATGGCAAACGAAGGTTGAGGGAAATCGATAGGCGAGTTCGTTTTCTAACTAAACGATTAGAATCACTGACAATTGTCGATCCTAATCCAAAGCAAGAAGGCAGGGTATTTTTTGGTGCATGGGTAAAATTAGAAGATGAAAAAGAAAATCTACATATTTATCGTATTGTGGGAGCCGATGAGTTTGATCCTAAAAAAAATTGGATATCGATTAACAGCCCTGTAGCAAGAGCGCTAATAGGGCATAAAATTGATGATGAAATCACTGTTATGACACCAAATGGCAAAGCATTTTATTACATTGTAACGATTAGTTATACCGAATTGGTCTCTTAAATAGCGTGCTTTAAATAAAAAACAATTCGTTTTTTATAATCTATAACTCGATAGTCTATTGTCTGTAATGTATAAGCAATAAAGTATATAATCATAACAATATTTATAATATTATCTAAGGCATTATGATATCCATCAATCAATTATATATCTATCCAATCAAATCAATTCAAGGTATAAAACTTACTAAAGTAAATACTGCTGAAGGTGGCTTTGAGCATGATCGTATTTTGATGATTAGCGAACCTGATGGAACCTTTATTACTGCAAGAGAATATCCACAACTGCTAAAAACAAGTGCCATTATCATAGGGAACGAAGTACATATTTCTCATCCATCAATGACAACTATCAGACTTAACCTAGATGAATTTTCAAACTCTCAGGAAAAGACAGAAGTTTGGGATAATCATTTCACTTCGCACATTGCCCCTATAAGAGTGAATCAATTTTTCAGCCAAATTCTTCAAAAAGACGTCCAATTACGTTGGCTTGGGCATCAATTATCACGTCGAACAAAACGTTACCCTCAAGTACCTGTTAGTTTTGCTGATAGATATCCTTACTTGTTATTAAATAAAGCTTCATTTGATTATTTACAACAGGAATGTCCAGAAAAATTAGATATTAGGCAATTTCGCAGTAATATTATCATTCAAGGCGCGCTACCTTTCGCAGAAGATGGTTGGAAAACAATCAAAATTGGCAAAGTGATTTTTGATATTGTAAAACCTTGTGCTCGCTGTGCGTTAACAACTATTGATATCAATTGTGCAAACCCATTAAACAATGGTGAACCACTTAAAACATTACGTTATTTTAGATCTGATGAACAAGGCCAAATCGATTTTGGCATGAATATGATTGCTCGTAATCACGGAACCATCTCTGTTCACGATAAAGTCGAAGTATTAGAGCGACAACTTGCCAAAAATTACATTAAAACCTTTCCATCAGAAATAAAAAGTGAAATACAACCTTGTACCATCACTTTGGGAAATAAAACTATTCAAGCGAATGATAAGCAAACTATTTTAGAACAGTTAGAACAAAATGGAATAGCTCTACCTTATTCTTGCCGTACTGGCATATGTGGGCGTTGCTTAGTGTTTTTGAAAAAAGGGAAAGTCAAATCACTGACTCAGTCAGCGATAAAACGGAATAATCGAATTTTAGCCTGTAGTTGTGTGCCAATGGGTGATATCGTAATCGAGTAAAGTTAGTATTAATGATTCAAAAAATAAGTCTGTTTGTTTTGGCTCTTATATTTTGATCTACTGTATTTTCAACTAATGATTTTAGTATCGTGACGAATTTTTTTAAAAGAATAAAAATAAACAAAATAATACAGAATCAAATTCAGATCAGAATAATTTAACTAGTATTAAAAAATTAGAACAACTTATGCTAAGTTGGCCAATAGACTTTCATCTAAAAATTGCAACAAGTTAAAAAACTTTACGGTTTTGTCATAACGAAAGAAAAAAATTTTACTTTATATTATGATCCTCAATCAGGTTATGGCGAAGAAAGCGATCCAGAGAGTAATTATAACAAATTTGGTTGCAACACTTTAATTTCTAATGATGTTTTAACTACATTACAACTTAGCTTTTATTATGGTGATGATGAACGATTCAATAAAGCAATGGAGTATTTTGAACGTGCTTGCGCAATAAAATCATCTGGTGCATGCAATTTGTAGCAACAACAGTTAAAACAGCCAGAAAAAAATAAGATATATTCATTATTTCATCAATTTGACAGAACTAATCCTAATGTTAAAGCCACCGCAGACATAGCAAAATGATATGAAGATTCAGATAAGCTATTTAAAGCAATCAATTACTATTCATATTGTATCGATAAAGATCTCGAGCTATTACTTAAAATAGCCTTATTATTTAATAAACTTAGATATAAATTACGACTTAAAAAAGATATTTATTAAAATTTACGGAGCGAAACTTGTTGATCCACCGAGATTAAAGAGAATAGGACTACATTATCTTAAATTGGCAGCAGATCAAGACCACCAAGAAACTGCAATTCTTTACATTATAAGTAAGAATTGCCCTAAGATGCCTTGTTTTTCATGCTAGATTATTTAAATCCTCGCCTCGAACGACGAGATTATACGGTTTAATGATAAAGCGCGGTTTTAATTTTATTAAATGGCTTCTAATTTCAAATATTCTGGATGCTGTGCTGTATCGTATTGTATAGGCTTTAATCTATCATTCATCACTTTAATCGCTTCTGAAAAATAGAAAGTTTTGTTCATAGCGATAAACGTTGGTTGAGCAATAATGCAAAGAGATGCATTTTCGCTAGCTTCAACGACTAATAAATAAACTTTTTGGCTTGTTTCTTGTAAGTTCACTTCTACAATATCAGCAACTTTCGGTTTATAAAACATAGGTTGTTGAGAAAAATACCAACTTTTGGGCATCTGCGGTTTTAAAAAATTAGCCGCCACAATAGCATTAATTGATAATTCAATTTTTTGCGAATCAGTCAAATTAAGCAACTGACACCTATCATGAAATTGATAATAAAATGTTGCATCACTAACTGAAAATGGAAACTCACAAAAAACATCAGGAATTAATATCTTACTTGGATAACAAGAACGGAATAACATTTCAGATGAAACTTCAAGCATCAAACTATCATATTCACTATCAAAATACCATCGCCAACAATCAGTTGGTCGAAAAGCCAATTTCATTAATATGTTATCCTCTTATAATTGAACTAAATTTACTCAAAAAGATAACATAACTTAAAAAAAAAATAAATAAAAAGCTAAAATAAAAATTATTTAATTATATAATTTTTAAAAACTTTAAATATCTATTTAAATCATTAAAATAAAGATGATCTAATTTTGAGCGTTTTTAATCTATTTATTCTATACTCAGATCCGCTATTTCCTGAATAGTTTTTACAATAAACTTTAAAGCATAAATTTTAAATAGAAAAGGTGCTTTTGAACACCTTTCTATTCTGGGATAACATAGTTTAGCTTGCAACATTAATACGTTTCATATCTGTCATATAGCTACGCAGTTTTCGCCCAATAATTTCGATTGGATGATTGCGAATTTCATCATTTACATCACGTAAATAAGCATTATCAACACGGCCTTCTGGAATCGCTTTACCAAGATCACCAGATTGCAACATTGGCATAAATTTCTCTCTTAGCAATGGTACCGCTGCATTAGCAAACAGATAGTTACCATACTCAGCTGTATCTGAAATGACGACATTCATTTCATACAAACGCTTACGCGCAATAGTATTAGCAATAAGTGGTAACTCATGTAATGATTCATAATAAGCTGATTCAGGTAAAATACCAGATTCAAGCATAGTTTCGAACGCAAGTTCAACACCAGCTTTAACCATCGCGACCATAACAACGCCTTGATCAAAATAAGCTTGCTCGTCAATTTTACCTTGATATTCAGCGGCTTTTTCAAATGCGGTTTCGCCAGTTTCTTTACGCCATTTAAGCAGGTTAACATCATCGTTAGCCCAGTCTTTCATCATCGTTGATGAAAACTCGCCAGAAATAATATCATCCATATGTTTACGATAAAGATCGGTCATGATCACTTTTAATTCTTTTGCTAAAGCATTTGCTCTTAATTTAGCTGGGTTTGATAAACGATCCATCATTAAAGTAATACCCCCTTGTTTTAAGGCTTCAGTGATCGTTTCCCAACCAAATTGGAGTAATTTACATGCATAAGCTGGATCAACACCATCTGACACTAATTTATCAAAACAAAGTAATGATCCTGTTTGTAACATGCCGCAAAGAATGGTTTGCTCTCCCATTAAATCTGACTTAACTTCAGCGACAAACGATGACTGTAGAACACCCGCTCGATGCCCACCAGTTGCTGCTGCCCATGCTTTAGCAATAGCTAACCCCTCACCTTTTGGATCGTTTTCTGGGTGAACAGCAATAAGTGTAGGCACTCCAAAGCCACGTTTATACTCTTCACGCACTTCTGTGCCTGGGCATTTAGGTGCTACCATTACAACAGTGATATCGGGTCGAATCTTTTCCCCAACCTCTACAATATTAAAACCGTGTGAATAACCTAACGTTGCACCTTGTTTCATCAATGGTTGGATAGCTTGTACAACAGCTGAATGCTGTTTGTCTGGTGTCAAGTTAATAACAAGATCTGCTGTAGGAATTAACTCTTCGTAACTGCCAACTTTAAAACCATTCTCGGTTGCTTTTTTCCATGATGCACGCTTTTCAGCAATAGCCTCTTTACGTAATGTATAAGCAATATCTAAACCCGAGTCACGCATATTAAGACCTTGGTTCAGTCCCTGAGCACCACAACCAACAATTACAATTTTCTTACCTTTTAGAAAATCAGCTTCCGACGCAAATTCATTGCGAGCCATAAAACGGCATTGACCTAGTTGTTCTAATTTTTCACGTAAATTTAGTGTATTAAAATAATTTGACATTATTCTCTCCATGAGTTGAATTATTCATAATCAATTTATCAAACACTATATATTACTTTTGTTATTGCTGAAATTGATATATTTAAAAAATTATATTGCATAAATTGCAATAAACTTGCTAAGTTAAGTACTTTCTTTTAATCTAAGCCACCTTTAATTCACCAATAAATCAATATGGATGCTCGATATAAGCAAGCAAATAAAGAAGCTAACCTATCGTTATTATTAACTTTTATTTATCTTCTTAGCTGGGTTGTTTGTGCTTACTGCGTTAGCAATAAACTAGGTTTTTTAGGACTCCCATTGTGGTTTGAACTATCTTGCATTATGGTACCTTTAGGTTTTATATTGCTGTGTTGGGTAGTTGTAAAATTTCAATTCAAAAATATCTCGTTAGAACAAACTAAGTGATTAACCAATGCATTTTGATATTATTTTACCGCTTGTTATCTACCTTATTTTTGTATTTGCGTTATCAATTTATGCTTATGTTAAACGCAAAAAAGTAAATCAATTTACTGATTACTTTATTGGTAATCGAACTATGGGTGGATTTCTACTCGCCATGACATTAGCTGCAACTTATATTAGTGCCAGCTCGTTTATTGGTGGTCCTGGTGCAGCCTATAAACTTGGCCTTGGATGGGTATTGCTATCCATGATTCAAGTCCCTACCGTTTTACTTTCACTTGGTATTTTAGGTAAAAAATTTGCGATTTTAGCACGTAAATATAATGCAATTACCTTAAGTGATATGCTCTATGCCCATTACCGAAGTAAACTTATTGTTTGGTTTGCAAGCATAGCGCTTGTCGTTGCCTTTATTGGCGCAATGACAGTACAATTTGTCGGTGGTGCTCGCTTACTTCAATCTTCAGTTGGTATTCCTTATCATACTGGATTATTAATATTTGGTATTGGCACTGTAATTTACACCGCTTTTGGTGGCTTTAGAGCTAGCATTTTAAATGATGCATTTCAAGGTTTAATAATGATCATTGGTGCTATATTATTACTTGGGGCTATCATTTATAATGGTGGTGGAATTACGGCAATTATCACTCGATTAGCACAAATTGATCCCGCACTGCTAACACCACAAGGACCAAATGATTTTATGGATTTTCCGTTCATGGCTTCATTTTGGATATTAGTCTGTTTTGGTGTAGTTGGTTTACCTCATACCGCTGTGCGCTGTATGGCTTATAAAGACAGCAAAGCTGTACATCAGGGGATTATTATTGGTACTATTGTTGTTACCATTATCATGCTAACAATGCACCTATCTGGCGCTTTAGGTCGTGCTATTGTTGATGATCTAACAATTCCTGATCAAATAGTGCCGACATTGATCATCAAGGTATTACCCCCTTTTGCTGCTGGAATCTTTTTGGCTGCGCCACTTGCTGCTATTATGTCAACAATTAATGCTCAATTATTACAAGTTTCATCGGTAATAATTAAAGACCTATTTTTAAGCACAAGACATAGTAAAAGCTATAGTGATAAAACGCTAACTCGCCTATCCGTTATTATCACCTTTATTTTTGGCGGATTACTTATTTTGGCTGCTTGGAATCCACCAGATATGATAATTTGGCTAAATTTACTCGCTTTTGGTGGGCTTGAAGCAGTATTTTTATGGCCATTAGTCCTTGGATTATATTGGAAAAAAGCCAATGCAACTGGTGCGCTTTACTCAATGCTTGCTGGAGCAGTGAGTTACACATTATTAGCTGGCTATAATATTAAACTACTATCACTTCATCCAATTGTGCCATCTTTAACTATTGGATTAATTGTTTTTATTATAGCCAATATATTTGGTATATTTTGTAATAGAGAGAAAAATTATGCCTTGGATTCAACTCAAAATTAACACAACTAACAAACTTGCTGAACAAATCAGCGAACAGTTAGAAGAATCAGGTGCAGTATCGGTCACATTTCAAGATACTTATGATAATCCTGTTTTTGAACCTTTACCGGGTGAAACTAAGCTTTGGGGAGATACCGATGTTATTGGGTTATATGATGCGCAAACAGACATTGATGAATTAAAAACAATATTAAATATTGAACAATATTCTTACAAAATTGAGCAATTAGAAGATAAAAATTGGGAACGTGAGTGGATGGATAACTTTCATCCTATGCAATTTGGTAAACGCCTTTGGATTTGCCCAAGCTGGCGCAAGGTACCCGATTCAAACGCAGTTAATGTTATGTTGGATCCAGGCTTAGCATTTGGCACAGGTACTCATCCAACTACTGCATTATGCTTAACTTGGCTCGATAGTTTAGATCTTACAGATAAATTGGTTATTGATTATGGTTGCGGATCAGGTATTTTAGCCATTGCAGCACTAAAATTAGGTGCAAAACGTGTCATTGGTATTGATATCGATCCTCAAGCCATCCAAGCTAGCCGAGACAATGCACAGCGTAACGATGTTAGCGAAAAACTAGAACTCTATTTAGCAAAAGATATCCCTAATGATTTACAGGCAGATGTTGTTGTTGCCAACATTTTAGCTGGGCCATTAAAAGAGCTTGAGCCACATATAAGCAAATTAGTAAAACCACAAGGTAAGCTAGGGTTATCTGGTATTTTGTCTAGCCAATCATCTAGTGTTTGTATGGCTTATCAACCCCATTTTGAACTAGACCCTGTAGTTGAACAAGAAGAGTGGTGCCGTATCACTGGCAAAAAAAAGTAAAAAAAATAACATTACCCCCTTTTAAGTTAGAAAAAAAATGCGTAATATAGCCGACCTTAATTTGCTTAGCATTGGTGAAGTAAAATTAAAGAATAATTTAATTGCAGCACCAATGGCTGGAATCAGCGATAAACCATTTCGTAATTTATGTTATCGATTTGGTGCTGGTATGACAGTTTCAGAAATGTTTTTAGCAAATTCGGATGTTTGGCATACTGATAAATCAGCTTTGCGAATGAAAGCAAGTGATGATATTGGTATTCGTGCAGTACAAATTGTCGGTTCAGATCCTGATGAAATGGCAAAGGCTGCTGAGTTTAACGTCAAACATGGCGCCCAATTAATTGATATTAACATGGGATGCCCTGCAAAAAAGGTCAATAAAAAATTGGCTGGATCTGCCTTAATGCAGTATCCTAAACTTATTAAAAATATTTTGCAGAAAGTTGTCGGTGCAGTCGATGTGCCGGTAACATTAAAAACGCGGACTGGATGGAATAAAGATCATAGAAATTGCATTGAAATCGCACAAATTGCACAGGATTGTGGCATAAAGGCAATTACTATTCATGGAAGAACACGTGCATGCTTATTCAACGGTGTGGCTGAATATGACTCGATTAAGGCAGTTAAAGAAAATGTTACGATTCCTGTAATTGCCAATGGAGATATTTGTACACCCGAACAGGCAAAAGATGTTTTTCAATATACGCAAGCCGATGCTATAATGATCGGTCGAGCGGCACAGGGGAGACCTTGGATATTTGAAGAAATTGCATTCTATTTAACACATGGACAGTTACAAAAAAATAAAAGTATTGATGAGGTAGAACAAGTTGTGTTATCGCATCTTGATGAGCTTTATCAATTCTATGGAGAATACAAAGGATTAAGGATTGCCAGAAAGCATGTAAATTGGTATACCAAGAATTATGCTGACAGCGATCAATTCAGGCGCTTTTTTAGTGTACTTAGCAATACAAGTGAGCAAGTAAGCACACTAAAAGCATTTTTTAGTCAAATTAGAAATAACCCAAAGAGTTAAGAATACTATGTCAGAACAACGCGTTACAGCTGCAGCACTTAAATTTACGACTGTAAATTCTCAAGACCAAATAACACAAAAACCTTTGCGGGATTCAGTGAAGCAAGCTTTAAAAAACTATTTATCTCAATTAAATGGTGAAGACCCTACTGATCTCTATGAGTTAGTGTTAGCTGAAGTTGAACATCCATTCCTTGATATGGTTATGCAATATACACGTGGTAATCAAACTAGAGCAGCTAACATGCTTGGTATCAACCGCGGTACACTACGCAAAAAACTAAAACAGTATGGAATGAGTTAATCACCTATTGTTTTATATTATACTATGACAAAAAAGCGCCTTAACATAAGGCGCTTTTTTGCTAACAACTAAAAAATCACTATAATCAATCTATCAAACATGAATAGACATATTGATAATGAATTTTAAGTAAAAGTTTGTTAAAATACAGCGATTTTAAAATTATTTAATCTGGAGAATTTTATGGCAGGTCATAGTAAATGGGCCAATACCAAACACCGTAAAGCAGCGCAAGATGCAAAACGCGGTAAAATATTTACCAAAATTATTCGTGAGTTGGTAACCGCAGCAAAACTTGGTGGCGGCGATCCAGCGTCAAATCCACGGTTACGTGCAGCAATGGACAAAGCATTATCAAATAATATGACCCGCGATACCATGAATCGAGCCGTTGCTCGTGGTGTTGGTGGTGAAGATGATAGCAATATGGAAACAATCATTTATGAAGGCTATGGCCCTGCTGGTACTGCTGTCATGGTTGAATGCTTAAGTGATAATCGTAATCGTACCGTATCAGAAGTGCGCCACGCCTTTACTAAAACAGGTGGCAATTTAGGTACTGATGGTTCAGTTTCATATTTATTTACCAAAAAAGGAGTTATTTCATATCCGACGGGTACCAATGAAGATCAAGTGATGGATGCTGCGCTTGAAGCAGGTGCTGATGATGTTGTTACTTACGATGATGGCGCTATTGATGTTTTTACCACACCTGAAACATTTGGTGAAGTAAAAGATGCACTTGATGCAGCAGGATTAGTTGCTGAAGCCGCTGAAGTATCAATGATCCCAGCAACAAAAGTCGATCTTGATATTGAATCTGCACCAAAATTATTACGTCTGATTGATATGCTCGAAGATTGCGATGATGTTCAAGAAGTTTATCATAACGGTGAAGTTTCTGACGAGGTCGCAGCAACGCTCTAATGGCCATTATTCTTGGCATCGATCCTGGCTCTCGTTTGACGGGTTACGGTGTAATCCGTCAAACTGGGCGTCAACTTTCCTATCTTGGCAGTGGATGTATCCGTACTTCTGTTGATGATCTGCCTACTCGTTTAAAACGGGTATATGCAGGTGTCAGTGAAATTATACTCCAATTTCAACCCGATATATTTGTTATTGAGCAAGTATTTATGGCTCGTAATGCCGACTCTGCGTTAAAATTAGGTCAAGCCAGAGGTGCTGCTATTGTCGCTGCGGTTAATAATAATTTACCCGTTTTTGAGTATGCTGCTCGTTTAGTTAAACAGTGTGTAGTAGGAACTGGTGCTGCAGATAAAAAACAAGTACAGCATATGGTAAAATTATTATTAAAATTACCAGCTAGCCCGCAAGCCGATGCTGCTGACGCTTTAGCTATAGCAATTACCCACGCGCATACCAGCCAACAGTTAATACAGTCCCGTAAGTAACATATACTAAATATCAAGTAATGGTACACATCTATAAACAAAAAATATAGACAAAAAAATACGCCAATAAATTGGCGTATTTTTTATCTTAATATCGCATTGAAAATGCATGCCCAATATGCAATTCGGTACATGCATTAAAACTAACTATTCAGTTTTTGCTTTTGAGCAGTTGGTTGGTAACACAGCTTTATTTTTATGTTTAGTAAATAATTTAGTTATAAATAAGAAGAATAACGGCACATAAAATATAGTTAAAAATGTTGCTGTTAACATACCACCAATTACCCCAGTACCTACTGCATTTTGACTTGCAGAACCAGCACCACTATTTAATGCTAGCGGTAGTACACCAAGAATAAAGGCAAATGAAGTCATCAAAATTGGACGTAGACGCAAACGACAAGCTTCAAGTGTTGCATCTATTAACGATTTACCTTCTTTTTCAAGCGCATCCTTGGCAAATTCAACAATCAAAATAGCATTTTTAGCTGACAGCCCCATAGTGGTCAATAAACCAACGATAAAGTAAATATCATTATCAAGTCCTCTAAACATCGTTGCATAAACAGTTCCCAAAATACCAAGAGGAATAATGAACAAAATCGAAATAGGTACTGTCCAGCTTTCGTATAATGCGGCTAGTGACAAGAATACCACAATGATTGAAATAATATAAAGTGTCGTTGTTTGTGAACCTGTTTGACGTTCCTGATACGAAATGCCTGTCCAATCAAATGTAAAACCTTTTGGTAACTGTTTTGATAATTCTTCCATCACAGTCATTGCTTGACCAGAACTCATCCCAGGCGCAGCTAAACCACTTATACCCATTGCTGCTACACCATCATAACGTTCTAAAGAGGGTGAACCATAAGTTTTTGATGTGCTCGCAAATGCATCATAAGGTACCATTTGCCCATTTTTATTTTTGACATGCCAATAACTAAAATCATCAGGCAACATACGGTATGGTGCTTCTGATTGTAAGTAAACTTTTTTTACACGGTTATTATAAACAAAGTCATCAATATATGCAGAACCTAAAGCGGTTGATAATACAGTATTGACGCTACTGACTGAGACACCAAGGGCTTGAGCCGTTTCAAAATCAACATTAATTTTATATTGAGGAACATCTAACATACTAGCCGGACGTACTTGTTGCAAATCAGGATGATGAGAGGCTTGCTCAAGCATTTGGAAAAACGCAGCAACTAATGCTTGATGCCCTAATCCCGCAGTGTCTTTAAGCATATAAGAGAAACCATTAGCCATACCTAAAGATGGCACTGCTGGTAAATTAGTTACAATTACACGACCTTCGGTTATGGTTGACGCAAATCTCATGCCGTCTCCAACTAAAGCGTTAACTTTTTGATCGGCACGTTTGCGCTCATCCCAATTTTTTAATCGGATAAAACCCATCCCCATATTTTGCCCACGACCAACCATGCTAAAACCAGCAACAGTAAATATTTCCTCAACAGAATTTACTTTTTCTTCAGTATAAAAACGAGAGGTTTTATTTAAAACTGACATGGTTTGCTCTAATGTGGAACCCGGTGGTAATTCAACTAAAACCAAAAGCACGCCCTGATCTTCGTTGGGTAAAAAACCTGTAGGTAAACGGTTAAAACCGAATAACAATCCAACCAGTATTAAAGCATAACAAACAAAAGCAATTATAGGCTTACGGATAACCTTAATAACGCTTTTCTCATAAGAACGTAAACTTTTATCATAAAAGTGGTTAAACCACTTAAAAAAGCGTTTAGTGCCTGTTGAACACCAACTAAATGGAGGGACCGACTCTAATTTCTCACCTAATGAAGTTTTCTTAACTTTATTTTTAGACGGCGCTTTCAAAATCTGCACACAAAGTGCCGGCGTCAATATAATCGCCATCAATACTGATAATCCCATTGCCGTTACTATGGTAATTGAAAACTGGCGATAGATTCCCCCTGCAGCACCACCATAAAACGCCATCGGCACAAATACAGCAGATAAAACAACAGCAATCCCAACTAATGCTGAAGTGATTTGCTCCATTGATTTAACCGTTGCATCATAAGGCGATAACCCCTCATCGTGCATGATACGTTCAACATTTTCAATAACAACGATTGCATCATCCACCAACAATCCAATCGCAAGTACCATAGCAAACATGGATAAGGTGTTAATGGTAAATCCACAAATATAGAGGATCGCAAATGTCCCTAATAATACAACAGGTACAGTAATGGTAGGTATAAGTGTCGATCGAAGATTTTGTAAAAACACATACATGACAATAACAACCAAAATGATTGCTTCAATTAATGTATGAATTACATTGTTAATGGATAACTTAACAAATGGAGTTGTATCATATGGAAAAGAATATTTAATATCTTCTGGAAAAATTTGAGATAACTCTTCTAATTTTTTATCTACCTTTACCGAAGTATCTAATTGGTTAGCGCCCGTTGCTAAATATATCCCGAGACCAGCTGATACATTGCCATTATAATGAGAGATAAAGTTATAATCCGACGCGCCAATTTCAACGATTGCCACATCTTTTAATAAAATGTTAGAACCATCGGTATTAACTCGAACAAGAACATTTTGAAATTGTTCAGGTGTTTTTAAACGCGATTGTGCGGTAATGGTTGCATTAAGTTCTTGCCCTTCATTTACAGGTAAAGCGCCTAACTGTCCAGCGGTTACTTGTGCATTTTGCGCTTGAATGGCTGCAATAATTTCTTCAATTGATAGATTAAAATAGGTTAATTTATTGGGATCAAGCCAGATACGCATAGCATATTCAGAACCAAATAATTGAGTATCACCCACCCCTTGAACTCGTCGAATTTGATCTTGCACAGTAGAATAGACGAAGTCAGCTATATCAGCCTGTGTTTTTTTCGGATTAGTTGAATAAAAACCAACAACTTTTAAAAAGCTGGTATTGTTTTTAGCAACAGATACGCCATTTTTTTGCACACTCTCAGGTAAGCGAGACTTAATACTCTCTATCTTATTTAAAACTTGCACTTGAGCAAAATCAGGATTAGAACCAGGCGCAAAAGTCAATGTTGTTTGAACAAAGCCTTGTGCACTACTGGTTGATTTCATATAAATGAGGTTATCTAGCCCTGTTAAATTTTGTTCAATCAACTGAGTTACTGTATTTTCAATAGTTTGTGCATCAGCACCCGGATAAGTTGCACTAACAGTTACAGAAGGGGGAGCAATATCTGGGTACTGTTCAACAGCCAGCAACTTTATACATAAGGCACCGCCTAGCATCATCATGATAGCAATTACCCATGCAAACACTGGTCTATCAATAAAAAACTTAGCCATAATTCAATCTACCCTTATTTCATACTATTTTGGAGAATACCATCTAATTGCTCCTGCGAAAGCTTATCAGGATCACCTATTTTTGTTACTTTCATTGGAGGGGCATCTTTAATTGGCTTTTCGACAGCGGTTAAATTAAGTAATCCAGTGATAATGACTTCTTCTCCTGCATTAATCCCTTTTGTTACAATCCAGTAGCCACCTATTCCTGCATATACTTGGATACCCTGGCGATATTCTACTGTATTATCTGGTTTTAAAATTTTTGCAGTATATTGTCCAAATTGATTACTCGTAATTCCTTTTTGTGGAACAAGTATAGCGTTTTTTATTATGCCTAATGTTAGTCTAGGTTTAACAAACATACCTGGTAAAATCTTTCCATCATTATTTGAAAATTGCGAACGTAAAGTTACAGTACCTGTTGTTTCGTTAACCGTCATATCAGAGAATTTAATAGTACCAGCTTCGGGATATTTTGAACCATCGCTGAAAAAGAGTTCAACATTATTGCTCTTAATTGGTTCATAAATTACATTTTCATCTTGAAGATATTTATTGTAACGAGTTGCTGCTTCAGTCATATCAATATAAATAGGATCAAGTTGTTGAACTAATGCTAATGGGGAAGGTTGCCCTGCTGAAACCAAAGCGCCTTCGGTAATACTTGATTTACCAATATAGCCATCAATCGGCGAATACACTTTCGTATAATCCAAATTGACTTTAGCTGTATGCTCTGCCGCTTGTGCAACTAATACTGCAGCTTCGGCTCGCTTAGCATCAGCGGCAGCTTTATCGTAATCTTGTTGACTAATCGACTTACTATTTAATAATCCAGCATAACGCTTAAGAGTAAGTTGAGCAATATTTGCATTTGCTTTAGCACTAGCAACACTAGCTACCGCACTATCATAGTTAGCTTGATAAATAGCTGGATCTATCTGATAAAGAGACTGACCTGCCTTAACATTTGAACTTTCATCAAACTCACGTTTTAAAACAATACCACTCACTTGAGGTCTAATTTCGGCAATTTGAGATGCGACAACTCTACCTGGTAAATTAATTTTTAATGTATAACTTAATGGCTCAACCTTAAATACAGTTACCTTTGGTAAACCCCTCTGCGGTTTACCATTATCACAACTTGTTAGTAAAAGTAGGCTGGCAAGCGCCACAGGCAAGGCTAATAATAGCTTGTTAAATCTCATAAAAATGACCTCAGTACACTTAATAATTATTTTATTAAAAATAGATCTTATCTTTAAACGTAATTGGCGATTTTACAAAAAATATGCATAAATTGTAAGTAACTTTACAAGTTAATAGCACGGAGTTCTAAAAAATGGAGAACTAAGTTATGATATTAAAAATATATATTGATGATTATGAATATTGTCAGAAATCAAGTAATATATATTAATTAATTTTTAGTGCTATAACGTATTTCAAAGAAAATGTTATACTAAAAACTAGGTGGGGTTGCTTTAATGAAGATTAATCTAGATTGTTAAAGAAATTAATATTTACATTGCTATACTCCATAATCATTTTTTTCAAAATATGATTGAATAATTTAAGTCTATATTTAATTTAATACAGAGATGGTTATTATGGATAATTTACGTATTGTTCTAGTTGTTGTTGCATCCTTAGTCATTATTGCATTGTTCATCCATGGATTTTGGATTAATAAAAAGGAACGATCTTCACTTTTTAGTTCAGATAAAAAAGAAAAATTTTCACAAAGCACGCAACAAGATCAAAACTTTCCTACAAATGATGATATAGAAGAAGATGAGGTAATTTTACTCACTCCAAAAACAACAAAAAATAATGAAATCGTTGAAAATAAAGTAATTATCAATGAATCTATAAAAGAAAATATACCACAGCAAGATGATTTATTTACTGATCGGGATGAGCTGCCCCAAATTAATACAGACGTAGCAAAAGAACCCGCTATCGACGAAAATCATGACCTTTTTGAAAATGAACAACAACTTAATCTAATCCAAACAACCAAGGAAAAACATGTTGATGTTGATGGTGATGTTAATATTGATACCAATAATCAAATTAACCATAACAACAAACCTGAAAAACTAGATATAAATGAAGAAGATCCCGCAACCGAAATTATCGTATTAAATGTCACCGGTATTAATGGAAAATTACTTCAAGGTGATGTACTACTTGCAAGTATTATGCAATCAGGTTTTCAATTTGGTGATATGAGAATTTTTCACCGCCATGTAGATCCTGCAGGTAACGGCTCAATATTATTTAGTTTAGCTAATATGGTCACACCAGGATATCTGGATCCTGAAACCATGCATGAATTTACCACTCCAGGGGTATCTATTTTTATGATAGCTCCAACTGAAGGTAACAATCAGCAAAACTTCAAATTAATGTTACAAACAGCACAACGCATAGCGGATGATGTCAACGGTGTGGTATTAGATGATGAACACCATATGCTGACACCACAAAAAATCGATAGTTACAAAGAGCGAATTAAAAAATCTTGTAACAAAATTTAACCACAACATCAATATTTATCAGTAAATTTAACACAAATCACCAACCACGGTTGGTGAGTGCGAATGAATATTGATGAAAAATGTTTATTTAAATGATCTCATTTAGTCATACATTATTTCAATTAAAGTTGTAATAATATTCCCAAACCCGACGTTTTAATTTAAGAGCCTATTATCATGTCCCTATCGAATAAAAATGAACACTCAGTAAATTTAACTGAATCGATTGAAGATATAACAGAACAATTGACCTCGCTACGAAGCCTAATTAGGCATCATGAGTACTGTTATTATGTACTTGACACCCCAGAAATTCCCGATGTTGAATATGATAAATTAATAAAACAGCTACAAACATTAGAACAACAATATCCAGCTCTTATTACTCCCGATTCACCAACACAACGGGTTGGTGGCACCCCATTAGAGCAATTTTCATCGATAAAGCATGAAATACCTATGCTATCACTTGATAACGTCTTTGATGATACTGGTTTTATTGCATTTAACAAACGTGTTAAAGATCGTCTT
Organism: Gilliamella sp. Fer1-1; assembly: GCF_001690825.1. Taxonomy (NCBI): domain Bacteria; kingdom Pseudomonadati; phylum Pseudomonadota; class Gammaproteobacteria; order Orbales; family Orbaceae; genus Gilliamella; species Gilliamella sp. Fer1-1. Next base: position 3,301 of record NZ_LZGX01000069.1, on the reverse strand, counting down.
CATTTTAATGACAATGAACATGTTGAATATTGTTGTGAGCTCAAACTTGATGGACTTGCCGTCAGCCTACTTTATGAAAATGGGCACTTTATACAAGCCGCAACACGAGGCGATGGAACAACTGGCGAAGACATCACCGCAAATGTAAAAACCATAAAAATGATTCCGCTAATCTTAAAAGGTGACAATATCCCAACTCGATTAGAAGTGCGCGGTGAAGTATTTATGACACATAAAGGATTTGAAAAACTCAATTCAGACGCAGAAAAACGCAATGAAAAAATATTTGCCAATCCACGTAACGCAGCCGCTGGCTCATTAAGACAATTGGATCCTAAAATCACCGCTAAACGGCCTCTGACCTTTTTTTGTTACGGTGTAGGCATTGTCGAAGGTGTTGCATTACCTAACACTCATTATGATCGCTTAATGCAATTTAAAGCGTGGGGATTACCAGTGAGTGATAAAGTAGAAAAACGTCAAGGTGCACAAGCTGCTTTAGACTATTTTAAACAAATTGGTGAACAACGAATGTCATTAGATTTTGATATCGACGGAGTGGTCATCAAAGTCAATAGCATTGAACAACAAAATAAACTGGGCTTTGTTGCTCGTGCACCAAGATGGGCTACCGCATTTAAATTTCCCGCCCAAGAAGAAGTGACACAATTAAACAAAGTAGACTTTCAAGTTGGACGCACAGGAGCAATTACTCCCGTAGCCAGACTTAAACCTGTTTCAGTGGCGGGTGTTATTGTCAGCAATGCAACATTACATAATAGTGATGAAATTGCTCGATTAGGTATCCGTGAAGGTGACTATGTAACAATACGTCGAGCAGGTGATGTTATTCCTAAAATTGTTGCTGTTATATTAGATAGAAGACCCAAAAACACAAAAGAAATCATATTTCCAACGCACTGCCCAATTTGTGGCTCACAAATAGTTCGAGACGAAGGTCAAGCCGTTTCACGTTGTGCAGGAGGTCTAATTTGCCCTGCACAACGCAAAGAAGCCTTAAAGCACTTTGTTTCACGCCGAGCAATGAACGTAGATGGGATGGGTGATAAACTTATCGAGCAATTAGTTGATAAAAATTATGTTAAAACGCCTGTAGATTTATATAAACTAACACTGCCAATGCTATGTAGCTTAGATAAAGTTGGCGAAAAATCTGCTAATAATTTACTAAATGCACTAGAAGCATCTAAAAATACAACATTGAACCGCTTCATCTTTGCGCTTGGCATTCCCAATGTTGGTGAAGTTACAGCCGAGAATCTGGTTAACCAGCTTGGCAGTTTACCGGCGATTGAAAATGCCTCACTTGAACAGCTACAAACAGTAAATGACATTGGTGCCGTTATTGCAGAAAGCATTATAGACTTTTTCCAAGAACCGCATAATCGCGATGTTATTGAACAATTAACCAGCAATGAAATTGGCATTCACTGGCAAGATCTTAATCTACAAGAACAAAAATCTGACTCTAATTCACCTTTTTCAGGTAAAACTATAGTATTAACTGGTACTTTATCGGTTTTAACACGAGATGAAGCCAAAAACAAATTAAAGCAACTCGGTGCCAAAGTAACAGGTAGCGTATCAAAAAACACCGATCTAGTTATTGCTGGAGAAGCCGCTGGATCTAAACTAAATAAAGCCCAAGAACTGGGAATAAAAGTGATTGACGAGCAGGAAATGCTAAATTTAATTGCTCAATAAATATAAATTTTATTGTTGCTAATTAATAGGTTGATTAAAATAACGAGTATCAAAAAAACAAGGAGGATATTATGCCTTTATTAGATAGTTTTAAAGTTGATCATACAAAAATGAAAGCACCTTTTGTGCGAATTGCAAAAACAATGATAACCCCAAAAGGCGATGACATTACTGTGTTTGATCTTCGCTTTACTATTCCAAACAAAGACAATTTACCTGAAAAAGGGATTCATACATTAGAGCATTTATTTGCAGGATTTATGCGTGAGCATCTCAACAGTGATAAAATTGAAATCATCGATATCTCACCAATGGGATGCCGTACAGGATTTTACATGAGCTTAATTGGCAAACCCAACGAGGAATTAGTTGTTGATGCATGGCAAAAATCAATGCATGCAGTATTAGCTGTAAAATCACAAGACCAGATTCCTGAATTAAACGAATATCAGTGTGGTACTTATAAAATGCACTCATTAGATGAAGCCAAAGCCATTGCTGAACAAATTATAAAATCGGGTATTGGCATATGTCATAATGATGAAATTGCATTGACGGATGAACAACTAGCTAAAATAAATAACTAGGAGCAAACTATGCCAAATGTCGTTATCGACTTTTTAGAAGGTCGTACAATAGAGCAAAAAAGAGAAATGGCAAAACGCGTCACTAATGCTATTGTTGAAACCCTCAACTGCAAGCCAGAAGCCGTACAAATTATCATGCACGAAATATCAAAAGATCAGATCGCTAATGGTGGCGTGCTGCGCAGTGATAAAGATTGATATTAACATTAAAAAATTATTGATAAAACAGACAAGATCAATAAGTTAAAATCGCTCTTATATTACATTTTGTAAAAAAATCTCAAATATAAAACATTTGAGATTTTTTATTCTAACAACTTTTGCTGTTTTATAAACATTCAATCATAAATGAATTGACCGCTATTTAACCAAAAGCTTAATGTTTACAATGACAGTGATGCAAATGAAGTAAGTGCCCCATCTTGCTTGCTTTTGTTTCTAAATAGTGTTCATTATTAGGATTTTCGCCAACTTCCAATGGCTCACGTTGCGTAATTTTAATTCCAGACTGTTCAAGCACTCTTATTTTTTCTGGATTGTTGGTTAATAAACGTATCTGAGATACACCTAATAACGTCAACATATCAGCACATAGGGTAAAATCACGTTCATCGGCTGCAAAACCCAACTTTTCATTGGCTTCAACAGTATCTAAACCTTGATCTTGTAACGCATAAGCCCTAATTTTATTTAGTAAACCTATATTACGTCCTTCTTGGCGATGGTAAATTAAAACACCTTTGCCTTCTTTTGCAATTTGTTTTAAAGCTGCCTCTAACTGAAAACCACAATCACAGCGTAAACTAAAAAGCGCATCGCCAGTTAAGCATTCAGAATGAATTCTTGTAAGAACTGGTGTATCATCGGATATATCACCGAATACTAATGCAGCATGATCCTTTTTTGTTGCAATTTCTTCAAATCCAACAATAGTAAAACATCCCCATGGCGTTGGCAGTTTTGCTTGTGCAACACGTTTTAATTGCATT
>NZ_LZGX01000068.1:0-6460 GCF_001690825.1 Gilliamella sp. Fer1-1 | reverse complement strand
GTTGAGTGATCAATTTCTTCTGTTGCACTTGTGTATATTTTATTAAACATGAACAGAAAATCATCCTCTTTATTAAAAATAGAAAGAAAATATTTAGGGCTAACATATATTTCATCAATATCGTCTGAACTTATCGAATGATTTATTTTTGGTAAACTTACATCATTACTTATTGTATTATCGAAAATAAATTTTTTTCCCTCATCAAATAAAAATATTGCATTCCTCCCTTGGTTAATTAAAAACTTCCCTAATAAATTATTTTCCTTCAATACAAGAATATAATACCAACCAACTCCCCTTTCTTCCTCTGCTTCAAGAAGAATAATTTTATATAATTTGGTCGATGAACTTTTATATAAATAAGCATTAAGACCAGTTATATTATCGCCATTAGGTATTGTAAAATTAATATTTTTATTATAATAATTTAGAGTACAAAAATAAGTCAAATTATTACATTTAATATAATAGTGATCTAATCCCCAAGCACTATAGCTATCTGATTCCACAAATTTAAAACTTATTTCTTGATCAAATTGTTGCCATTTTTTTAGTTGATGCTGATTTGGAAAAGATAATAATTTATTTTCTATTTTTTCCTTATTATCAATATTCGCATTAGCAACATAGGAAATAGCAATAATGAAATTAAAAATAAAAAAATATTTAAAAAAATTTAATCTCATTTTATTTTTTCTCTTTAAGACGCTTTTCTTTCACATTTGTTTGCAAATCTTCATTTATTTTTTGTAAATTAACAAAAAAAGCAGGATTATATCTATTGATCAATCCAATACCATTACCACTTGCTTTCATTGCAATTTCAAAATGTAAATGAGGATTACAAACTCCTTTTGCATTACCTGTATCACCAGTATACGCAATTAACTCACCAGCTTTAACATTTCCTGTTGTTAAAACAGCTGAACTTAAGTGACAGTAACGTAAATAAAAATGATCTGCATTTAAATTAAATCCATTCCCACTAACAACTTCATCTGTAAATTCTAATGAATAGTCATTTACAGATGCTCTCAAAGATTCACCATTAACTTTAAGTACTAAAACATTCCCATAACCACTTGAACCTTCGTTTTTATATTGTATTATTTCAGCATCGAGGCAAGCATAACATGGGGTATTAATATCAGCAAATAAATCCAAACCATTATGTATTTTCTTTTGTAACTTCTTTAATTCTTCATTCCAAAATGCTCGAACATAACCGAAAGCACCGTTAGATGGTTTAATATCTCTACTTGAATTATAATAAGTCCTTTGTGGATTTTCTAAAGGCTCATGCCAAAGTTTTGTCGTTTCAATATTAAAATAATCCACCATTGCCACGGGATGAATAAACCATGCCTTGCCGTCTGCGGATAGATTGGACAGTTTAGGGGTATTGGTATCAGTGTTTGCGGTTGGGTTTTGAGCTTGTGCCTGTGCCACTTCTTTCCACCACAGTGACGGTTTAATGCGTTGCTCTTTTTCTATTTTCCAATTAGTTTGAATATATTTAAACGCTTCGTCCACCAACTTGAAGACATAATCACGTAGGTAAGGTTGGGTGATGCCGAGCTCGTTTAAGCCTGCTTCAATCATCTCTTTTTTCTGTTGTCTTTCTTCTTCAAACAGTTCATCAACTTCGTTCCATTTGCTTAATGCTTCATCGGCATACCATTCACTTTCATATTTTACCAGTAAATGCCCTATCAGCTCTGCGGCCCAACTTCTGCGTAGCGCTTCCTTTAAATCCCTTTCTGTAAAAGTAGGTGGCGGTAGACCTTTTTTTCGTTGTGTTGAATATATCAGTGTTCCTGTCAAAATTTGGTGTAATGCGTGCATCTTTGGGGTGTAATTTTCTTATTTACCTAAACGAACTTTACTGCCTTTGAGCAATAAATCCACAAATTTTGTGTTTTTTCCCTTTTCGCGTATCACGCTGCCGATAATGGTTTCTACTTTTTTCATCAGCTGTAACTGATGATGTAATTAAATTCAGGTATGATAAAAAGTAATTTAATTATTGTTGGTTTTTTCTTTAAGATATCCATCTTGATTTAAATAATAATGCTTAATTGTTAAATTATTATCATATTCTGTTGTAACGGTAATGATAAAATCCTTTGAAATGGTAAAATGTGTTTTTTCAATTAGATTTTCATTATTTCCTAGTTCGTACCATTCACCTTCAACGTATAAATCTGATCGTATTTGATTATCTTTTATTGTCAATAAATAAAGCCTGTAAGGAAAATCACCACAATCCTGTGGCACCAAAATCATATTAATGTCATTTTTTGATGGTAGAGGTATATAACGAAAATCTATTTCGCAATTCCATGATGCCAAATCTTTAATCTTGCAATTTTCATTATTAGTTAAATTATATTGTGTATTTTTATGTGCTTTATTTAATGGTAAAGTATCTGTACTTTTTTCAAAACAGGGATTTTTATTATTTTGTTGAATAGGGGATTCTTGTGCATAAGCAAAAAAAGGAATTACACAGAACACTAAATAAATTATATAGTTATTTATCATAATATAGCCTAGAATTATTTATTAGTTGTTTTTTGCAATAATGAAGCTAATGACTTTCTACCCAGTACGGCTTATTTTCAAGCATAAAACGAATTGTAAAAAAATCCTCATTATTCTCAGGATTAGAAACATTCCCCCTAACCTTATAGGTGAAAATGTTTTTTTACGTACTTGAATTCATCTTGCCTATTTTGCAATTAAAAAACTATCTTTTTACCTTAACAAATTTTCCTTGTTTATTAATGACATAGTGAATTTTACTGACTAAAGCGGTTGGTCTTTTCTTGTAATCATATGGCGAGTTAAAATGTTTGATTGTTATGCGATAATTTTTATCGATAAAATATTTACTCCAAATACCTCCATCCTCCAGCTCACTAGTTTCACCTATTTCTAGCCTATCAATCAAATTAAAATCATCCGAAAGGCTAATTAATGATAAACGTTCTGCTGAATTAATAGCAACGGAGGACAGCAATAATAATTTTATTTTTTTATAAGATTTTAATTTCAATGCCCTAAAACAACCATCATCCATCATTCCTTTAAAAAAATAATTAAATTCATCAAAACAACCATCGTCAAACTTTCCTTCAACAAAAGGATCAACTTTATCCGTTATTGGTAAAAAAATATCATTGTTACTATTAACTTCATCACCCCAATAATAATTATTCAATGGAACATCTATAATATTTAATTTTTCATAAATAGTTGCTAGCGTTTCACGCATCTTCTGCTTTAATTTAAACGCCAAAACAATATCATCATTCGTAAATAAAAAAAGGTAATCGGAAATAAGCACTAATGAGGGATTTAAATTATATTGCTTAGGTAATGTTACAAAATCAAAATATTGATTTTCTTGTTGATTACCCGTTAACTCTAAACGTTCCAATACTTTTTGTAACAATTCGTGGGAACGCGGTGATAAATTGTCGGTAACTTGATGTACATTAATTATATGATTTTCATCTAATATTAATTTGCTGTCTGAACTTTTTACCGATATATTTTTTACTTCGTTAAGTCGTGTATATAAAGCTTCATGTTTAAGTGGAGTATCGGGTAAATAAGTAATATCAACTAATTGCCACTCTGTAATATCCTGCTTTGTTAATGTATTGGGATCATTTTTTATTTCATTCGCACTTACTGCTAATGCGATAAAACAATAAAAAAATAAAACGAAAAAACGATTTAGTATTGTTAGCATTATTTCCTCCTCTAATTTATTCTATTTTTCTTATTTATTAATAAGGGTAATTAGTTTTTCTTTATTTTAAGTTGTGGCATCAGTACAAAAATATTCATCTAATAAATATTGTTTTTCAAATGATCTAACATCCATATGAATCCAACTATATGTATGATTTCTATCTATTATTGAATTATCCTTTTTTAAACCTATTGGCTCAGTGCTAAAAAGGTTGCTATTTGCCCATTTGTTTTGCGAGGACCACTGGATTAATTTTGTAGCCTAATCTATTGGTTTGCGTATCATATTCTTTAGAGCGGTTACCTGTTATATTCATTGCAATTTCAAAATGTAAATGAGGGCTACAAAGCCCTTTAGCGTTACCCATATCACCAGTATATGCAACTAATTCACCAGATTTAACTCTTCTTTTTTTAAAACTGTCGAACTTAAATAAAAATATCGAATTTCTCTTTTCGAAATATGATTTATCATTGTTGGTTTTTTCTTTTTTTGTTTATCATAACAATGTCCTTATAAAACGGGTAATAATTAATGTAGCCTATCCACTATCTAGAGGGAATTAGTGTTGTAGTACTTTATCTACTAATTCAAATTTGCCAGATTGAGGATTAATTTTATATTTACTCCAATTGTCAGCTGTTGTTGATTCTAAATCATAAGTGAAAAATAGTGTCCATAAATTATAATCATTCAAATAGTATAATTTTTCTGTAGCTAAACTGTTATTGGGATCGTTCATATATTCATAACATACTATAGAATCTACTCTTTCATTATTTTTATAAGATATTAACTCTATCTCCATAGAATATGGATTGTTAGTTTTTCCTTTTTTCAATTTTAATTCAATATTATTTTTTAGTTTAGAAATTGCTATTTCATGGTTATTTAGACTACTAAACTGGAGATAATAATTTTTTTTTTATTTCTGAAATTGTACATGGCCCCGAGGCATCTTCTTTACAAGTTTTATTTATAGATAATATAAATTCTTTGTTTGATACCAATTTTTCCCCGTAAAAATTATTATATGATAAAGAATTTTTGTCTATTCCCCCTACTGCATATACAGTTTTAATATTGTATGTAACAAATATTGTAATCAATAGTAGAATTTCAATAGTAACTAGTTTTTTCATGTTATGTTATGTTATTTTATTTCCTTTATAGAGCTGTCATCAAAACCTGAATGTAAATGAGAATCATGCAGAGTTCTTTTTGTCTCTGGTGTGGCACTTTCATATCAGGCGTGTAAACTTCTAAATCCTGACCAATGCTATTCTTAATTATTGTGACATTTTACGATTCCTTGCCTATCACGTTTTTTACACGAAATTGATTCCAATAGCTTGAAATGCCCACTATTATCTATTTTATAATGCCTCCATTTTTTAATATGTTGCGTTTCGTCACTACCAACATAATTTAGTAACCAAATATTCTTAAAATTTTTATCAATATAGTAATCCTGTTCAAAGGCAGCCGATTCTAAAATTTTTTCTTTATAAATGGATAATCTATCAATTAATTTATTACCTTTTTCAATATTTAAATATATTTCGAAATCAAACTCTTCGTGCTGTTTTTTAGTTAAATTGTATTGATATTCTCCTTTTTGATATATCACTTTCTTTTTGTCAAATAAAGTTTCACTAATTTCACTAAAATAAAGACCTAATTCGTTCAAATCACACTCATTATAAAAGTATGAATTATAATAAGATCCATCATCAGGGAAATCACACTTCTTATTCATATCATCTACAATTTTTTTATTAGTCAACATTGGATGAACAAACCAACTAAATTCACGATTCGGTATCTTATAATTAAATCCTCTATAGGTTACAGGTGATCCGTTATTTTTTTCTATATGCTTCGAAAATGTTATCAAGTAATCTGACTTGGTCAAAAAAACAAAATAATTGTCGATCCTTATTAAATCAGTCAAACCTTCTTCCAAGCATAAATCATCTTTGTCATTATTAGGAAGTTTTATTGCTTCAAATTGATATCTTAAAGGGATTTTTTCCGCTGAAAAAATTTTTTTATACTCCTTTACTTTTTCTGGAGTTTTCCAATAAGATAAAGGGGAAGTCATCTTTGTTGTTGTCTCATATGGAATAAAACAAATTGTATCGACTATAACTTTTCCATCAATTAATATGAGTTTAATTTTCGAAAATCTTTCTATTAAACTTTCTCTTTCAGAATCGGATCCTCCTCCAGAAACAGAATTTTTTGAAACTTTATAAAAATCCCAAATATCCGGAGATTCATTTGAATGTACATATCCTATAGAAAACATAAAAAATAAAATCAAAGTTAAACAATTTTTTTTCATTTCATGTTATCCTGCTAATTTAAAATTTCTAATTATTCAATTACTTTAATAGCATTAAAATCAAATTTTTCTGTATCAAATGACTATTATGTAACTTATCACCATCTACTACTCCTGATATTCCACTAAATAAGTTATAAATTTCTTCTCCTATTCGAAAAGTTCGAAAATGAAATTTAGCTAAAGCATTAACAAATGCTTTATCTTTTTTCCAATCTGATTGTAAATACCCCAAACTTAGTACACAACTCACGTAGAAAATCATGCTGCTTGTTTTAGTGTTTTATACTCAATCGGTGTCATGTTATTTAATGCCTCATGCGGTCTTTCGGTGTTATAAACCGTTA
>NZ_LZGX01000067.1:0-2727 GCF_001690825.1 Gilliamella sp. Fer1-1 | reverse complement strand
ATTATATTCTGATAGCGCCAAAACCAATAAAGTATACAGCTTTACGATTCAAAAATGGTTTATCGCAAGGAAAGATTATGCAGGTGTAAGTCAGTATGCTGACGCTAAACAATATTGCGAGCAGTTAGGGTATCAAGTACCTATCGTTAACCAACTGACTAATGCTAATTCCCGATATTGGAATCAAGGCTTAGCGGGTCAAGGTAACAACTACCAACGTCGTATTGGTGGTGGGCTTTTAGCTGAGTGGGGGGATATGCATGATTACCAATATCCTGGCAGCAATATGGAAAACTATGCTGTTTATTGGACTCAAAATACGTATCAAGCCGAACGACTCTATAACCTTGTGGTATATGCTAAGGATGGATCCTCTGGTGTTAGAACGTATGGAAGAACAGTTTGTGTAAATTAGTGATATACAGTTATGAACAATTAAATAAACCAGCAATAGCGAGGTACCCTTTTACAAAAATAATTGCACTAGTGTTTTGTATTTATGTGGATTTAAAGGAATAGTAACATGAAATCAAAAAAGCAACTGACGCTAATAAAAAAGAATAAAATAAAATCAGCTAGAAAGTTAACCTGTCGTTTTCCGTTTTTTTATGAGGATAAACAGTACTTGCTTTGTGATTTGTATTTAAAACTCACAAATAACCTAATCACCTTTAAATCAATTTTACCTTTTTGTTGTTTAACGGGGGTTAGCATTCCTTTGTTGGCTGATTTGCCCCAAGTTGAGCCTGTGACAACGGCAAACATCATTCAGGGCTCAGCGCCTTATTTAACATTTGATGGTGGACAAACTCAATCGTGGGATACGGATAGATTTTTAAATATCGAGCTACCTGATGGTAAAGTGCTAACCCCAAAAAACAATCCCTCATCTATAGCTAATCCGATATCATTGCCACGTGATGGTATAAAACTTAGTGATATTAAAACGCTTATTCCATCGGGTCAAAACGCTATTTCAATGACCGATTTGCTGAATAATAATGGTTTTTGGGCGGATAAAGATGGCGATGGTGATATTACCGCAACGGGGAATTTAACCATTACAGGTCGAGATGCCAATGGTACTGAAATGGGATTAGATGATACCTTTCAGGATTGCTATGCGCCCTATAGTATAACAATGCAAAGTGATTATAGTATCTTATCAACGGCTTATGGCGAACCAAAGTCGACTCGGATAGGGGCTAATCGCGCCACTTATTATCTAAATCCGCCTAAAGGTGCTTGTACTTATTCTGTAAAACCTAACCTTTATCTGAGTAATAGTCATAAAGGTAATTGGAGTGGGTCGAATTATTCAGGGCCACCAAGCCAATGGGATGATGCCAAAGGCTTTAAACGTCAAGATCTGAATAACCCAGCATCAAACTTCCCTACAACTGGAATGAATGGGTTACTTTTTGAGATGGATATGGTTGATAGTTTAGGTAGTGAAATGGCGTTTGATAAGTCGCCGTCTACTTCTGGTATTGACTTAAATATAACGGGCAATGGCAGTATAGCTAAGATTCGATTAGTCGGTCCTAAAGATGGCGATAATGCAACCGAGGCTGCAACAGCCGTACCCACTACTTTTATATTATATTCTGATAGCGCCAAAACCAATAAAGTATACAGCTTTACGATTCAAAAATGGTTTATCGCAAGGAAAGATTATGCAGGTGTAAGTCAGTATGCTGACGCTAAACAATATTGCGAGCAGTTAGGGTATCAAGTACCTATCGTTAACCAACTGACTAATGCTAATTCCCGATATTGGAATCAAGGCTTAGCGGGTCAAGGTAACAACTACCAACGTCGTATTGGTGGTGGGCTTTTAGCTGAGTGGGGGGATATGCATGATTACCAATATCCTGGCAGCAATATGGAAAACTATGCTGTTTATTGGACTCAAAATACGTATCAAGCCGAACGACTCTATAACCTTGTGGTATATGCTAAGGATGGATCCTCTGGTGTTAGAACGTATGGAAGAACAGTTTGTGTAAATTAGTGATATACAGTTATGAACAATTAAATAAACCAGCAATAGCGAGGTACCCTTTTACAAAAATAATTGCACTAGTGTTTTGTATTTATGTGGATTTAAAGGAATAGTAACATGAAATCAAAAAAGCAACTGACGCTAATAAAAAAGAATAAAATAAAATCAGCTAGAAAGTTAACCTGTCGTTTTCCGTTTTTTTATGAGGATAAACAGTACTTGCTTTGTGATTTGTATTTAAAACTCACAAATAACCTAATCACCTTTAAATCAATTTTACCTTTTTGTTGTTTAACGGGGGTTAGCATTCCTTTGTTGGCTGATTTGCCCCAAGTTGAGCCTGTGACAACGGCAAACATCATTCAGGGCTCAGCGCCTTATTTAACATTTGATGGTGGACAAACTCAATCGTGGGATACGGATAGATTTTTAAATATCGAGCTACCTGATGGTAAAGTGCTAACCCCAAAAAACAATCCCTCATCTATAGCTAATCCGATATCATTGCCACGTGATGGTATAAAACTTAGTGATATTAAAACGCTTATTCCATCGGGTCAAAACGCTATTTCAATGACCGATTTGCTGAATAATAATGGTTTTTGGGCGGATAAAGATGGCGATGGTGATATTACCGCAACGGGGAATTTAACCATTACAGGTCGAGATGCCAATGGTACTGAAATGGGATTAGATGATACCTTTCAGGATTGCTATGCGCC
>NZ_LZGX01000066.1:0-9282 GCF_001690825.1 Gilliamella sp. Fer1-1 | reverse complement strand
TTATTGGCTAGAAGCTCAAAGGTTTCCTTGGAGTAAACAGTGTAAGACAAGTAAAAATGAGGCAAAAAAGCCACCCTATTAATATATCATAATAATTAAATTGTGTGATAGAGGATTTATTTTAAGTTATTAATTTATAAATCATATTCATAATTAGCATTTAAGTTGTTCCAAAAAAGAAGTAAATAATTAAAAACAGGTAGCCTATACCTGTTTTTAATTAGATAATACGTTGCAAATTACAAAACGAATAACAACCGTATTCAATACCAATACGATGCGGCAGGAAATCTGATAAAACAAAGTTATATTGAAAAAGGTCAATCAACTTCAAGTCAGGTTGTCGCTTATAGCTATAATCAGGCTAAGCAATTAATTGATATACTACAAACTGGTGACACCCATTCCCACTTTGTTTATCAGCGCGATAAACTTGGTCGAGTAACTCAAGAAACGATTACTTATGGCACAGGTGCAGATAGTATTACTAAGACTTTGCAGTATGCTTATGATCAAGAGGGGAATTTAGCTTCCATTAGCTATCCTGATAATACTAAAATAACCTATGGATATGATAAAAACCAACTAAAACAGGCAACACTGGCTAATGGCGAAGTGATTAAGTGGAGTGATTACCACTGGTTTATGCCATCTAAAGTGACTTATCCTAATGCAACGCAAACTAAGCAGTATGATTCATTACAGCGCCCTTTACTAATAGGGTTAACGGCGAATCGCAAAACATTATTAAATCGTCAATATAGCTATGATAAGGTGGGTAATATAACCCGTATCGCAACAGAAAACGGGGAAAACAATTACCAATATGACTTATTAGATCAGCTTACCCTTGCTAAACCTAATATTGAACTACAAAAGAATGGACTCACTGTAGAGTCTTATAGCTACGATGCTATTGGTAATCGCATCGGTAGTGCACAACAATTAGGCAAGTGGCAATATAATAAATTTAATCAGCTAATCAAATGGGGCGAAGGCGCTAGTCAAACCACCTTGACTTATACGCCTAATGGTCAGTTAGCCACTGAAGTTAGTGCAGATAAAAAATTAAGCTATCACTATAATGCAGCAGAGCGCCTTATCAGCGTTAACGATGAAACAACTGAACTGGCAACTTATCAATATGATCCTTTTGGTCGTCGTATCAGTAAAACCATTAATGGTGATATCACTTATTTTATTTATACTAATGAAGGTCTGATTGCTGAATTAGACCATCGTGGTCAGATGACGGTTGCCTATGGTTGGGTACCTGATACCGAATGGGGAACAAGCCCATTGTGGCAGGCAAGTTTAACTGCAGCTAACCAGACGCTACAAACTGCGTCTTACCATTATCTCATTACGGATCATTTAGGTACGCCACAACTGGCCATTAACAATCAAGGCCAACAAACATGGAAAATGCACAGTGACGCTTTTGGTAATGCGGCATTAGATCCTAATAACCAAATTACCTTAAATTTACGTTTTCCTGGGCAATATTATGATCAAGAAACGGGACTTTCTTATAATTATTTTAGGGATTATAATCCTAAAATAGGGCGTTATATCCAAAGCGATCCGATAGGCTTAAATGGCGGAATAAATACCTTTAGTTATGCCAGTGGCAATCCGCTTTTATATCAAGATCCCTTAGGGAAAAATCCAGTAACCTTACTCTTTAATGGTATCAGGGGATGTACGGCAACCCCAGTATGTGCCACTCTAATGAGAAGATTAGTGAGTGGCATTATAGCTGATAGAGTATTAAATAGCTTGGTAGCGCTACATAGCCATTATAATCATTGGAATGAAGAATGTTATCGTAACTCAGTTAATATAGCTGGTAAGAAAAGTAGCACTAAAAATAGTACATCTGGAGCAGGTTCTTCTAATAATGAAGATCCAGATGATGATAAAAACAAAAAATACAAGGTTCCAAAACCAAAGGTTAGTGGTAAAGAGGGAGCAAAAGACGCACCCGGTTGGGCTAAACAATACCGACCTTACGTTGGTGAAAATGGGAAAGAGTTTGCTACAAGATTAATGGATATGAAATATGGAAGAGGTAAATGGCTGAAAGGAAGTAGTACTGAGTTTAACCAAATTAGAAAATGGGGTGATAGATCATTTAAGAATCCTAACTAAACTATAAAGGAGAAATTATGCAGAAAGTCTATGTTTTATATTATATTCGAGATATCACTATTGCTGCTGAAAATAAAAAGAGAATTGGCACTTACAGTAGTTATAAATTAGCTAAAGAAGCAGAAAATAGAGTTAAAGACCTGACTGGTTTTATTGATTACCCGAATGAATTTTATATTGATGAATATGTTATTGATAAAGATTATTGGGCTGATGGGTTTAAGGCGATGCAAAAAGTCTATGTTTTATATCATATTCGAGATATCATTATTGCTGATGAAAATGAAAAGAGAATTGGCACTTATACTAGCTATAAATTAGCTCAAGAAGCAAAAAATAGAGTTAAAGACCGACCTGGTTTTATTGATTACCCGGATGACTTTTATATTAGTGAATATGTTATTGATAAAGATTATTGGGTTGATGGGTTTAAGGAGAAGCAAAAAGTTTATTTTTTATATCATATTCGTTATGAAGATACCGATGATGAGGACGTAAAAATAGTCGGCATTTATAGTAGTGCTAAGCAAGCTAAATTGGCTATAGAAAGAGTCAAAAATAAACCAGGATTTATCAATTTTCCCGATGGTTTTCAGATTATTAAAGGTGTTCTTAATCGTGATGGTTGGTGTGAAGGTTTTATTAAATAAAATATACCAAGCATTAAAAATGCTTTTATAAATTACAGGAGAATATATGCAAAAAGTCTATCATTTACATCATATTAGAGATGAAGGTAATGCTGATGAGGATAATAAACACATTGGCACTTATACCAGCTATAAATTAGCTGAAGAAGCAAAAAATAGAGTTAAAGACCAACCAGGTTTTATTGATTACCCGAATGGCTTTTATATTGATGAATATGTTATTGATAAAGATTATTGGGCAGATGGGTTTAATGACTAGGTTGTATTGAACTTATAAATAAATTTGTGAACCGAATAAAATATAGGAGTAAGGAGATGCAAAAAGTTTATTTTTTATATCATATTCTTTATGAAGATACCGATGATGAGGACGTAAAAATGGTCGGCATTTATAGTAGTTATAAGCAAGCTGAACTGTCTATAGAAAGACACAAAAATAAACCAGGATTTATTGATTTTCCCGATGGTTTTCAGATTATTGAAGATGTTGTTAATCGTGATGGTTGGGCGGATGGCTTTGTTGATTTACCTGAGTAGATTTAATGAATAACTTTTACAGTTCATTGATGGCATTGTAAATAAATTTATGTATTTGCCTATTTTGAACTAAGCGAATGGGTAAAAAATAGGTAGATACAAAATGGATGAAAAAAGCCTAAGAAAATTGACAGCATAAAACCCGTTTAGGCGCACCAAGATTAGTAAATGATATCAGAGTAAAGGGCTATGATATATTAGAAAGATTAGCCGAGCATGATAAAAAACAGTCAGAAAAGCTATTGATTTTATTTGATTTTTATTGTTGTAAAATGATAGGGATAATAACATTAACCCTTTTGTTACAAGCTTATTTCATGGTTTACAGCCCAATACATTAAATAGCTGGTGATACCTCTAAGTAATGATTTATTTGGTCGAAAAGTGATTGGATAGCAAACCAGTTCACATATTGATAGATATTTAGTTTGTAACACACTGAAAAATGCTTTATATCGTCGTCAATTTCCTAAAATTAGCATTTAAATTTGTTCCAAAAAGAAATAAATAATTAAAATTAAGTATAGGCTATATATGTATACCGCCAAACTTAATACAAACTCACGTAGAAAATTAAGCTACCTGTTTTAATGTTTTATATTCAATTGGTGTCATGTTATTTAATACCTATGAGTTATTTCGGTGTTATAAATCGTTAACCCTTCTTCCGTTATTTTCCTTGCTTGCGCTAATATTAATTCAAGTTTTTCAAATGAATTTTTCACTTGGAGAAAGCGTTTTTTAAAATTGATTAATACTCAAGTCGAAGTAATTTTGAACTTGCAATCCCTTTGATACAACATACGAACCTTGCAATAAGGACATTATAAGAATTCTCCCTTCAAATGGAGAAAATATATTAGAAATACTACCCTCTCTAATACCTATTGTTAATAGTTGTTCAATTTCATTCTGTATCCATTTGAAAGTGTAGGTTACTTTTGATGCTAGCTCTGGTTGATTCATTATTTGTTTATCATGAGCTAATTGTCCTACTAAACAACCACGCTTAATATCGCGTTTCTTGGTAAGAAGCTGCGTTAATCGATCAAACGCGGAACCTTCGTTATTTATTATTGTTTGAGTTTCACGAATTAACAATTCACAATTATATTGAATGGCATAATAAGCTAGATTATATTTTTTCTTAAAATGATGGTCTCTTGTCATTTTTTGTATTCCTACAAACAAAAATAAAAATGTAACATTTAAAAATAATCAGCAAAACAACAATTCAGATAGCCCTTTTAAAAATGGGAATGTATTGGAGATGGTATCGTCAGCGGTATTTCTTACTGTTCCTCAATTGGAAATGATTGTACTTACATTCGGAGGGGGTATATGCATGATGTGCTATAAATTAATCTCGTACTAATCTCGTGAATACTAATTTTTATACAAATTATGGACGGGATTTTAAGAATATGATCATGATAAACATTAAAATCGAATAGGCCTATTAAAATTTTATTTTATCGTCAATGGAATTTCGTCACTAACTCTTAGTTTTGTTGCCACGAATGCTATAGCTGGAGTGTTTTTTTCGTGATTTTAGGTTTATTTGGTTGCTTGGCAAGGTGTTGCTTATACAGATAAGCATACCAAAGATCGATCTATTGGTATGCTTATTTTTAAGTTTTTTATTTTATAACTTTAATGCTTGAACGCTTTGTACTAGATCAGCAAGTTGTGTAACAATTTGAGCTCCTGTATTAGCTTCATCGCCACCAAGTGCTTTATTGCGCACAAAGTCGGTTTTAATTTGCTGCCAGCGTTTTGTCTGTTCTTCGGTAAGTACATTACGGATTTCTGCCAATTTTAATAAATTTTCTTCTGCTCCATTAGTAAGCAATTGTGCTTCTCCAAGGTAGTGATCTTCAATAATCTGATTAAGTTCTTCATCATTCATCACTGAGGATATTTTTTCCGCAAGTTTATTCATATTACGGTAACTACCTTGCAACTTAAATGGAGGTTCGGTTCGATATTTATCAGATTGTGCCGCACTAATAATGTATTGTTGATTAACTTTAAATACTACTTCACGAACTTTTAATAGATGACGAAGTACTGCAACAATTTCATTAATTTCGGCTTGGCTATAAGCATAACTAAGTTCGTTAGTGTTAAGAGGCTTTCCTTGCGCGTGATCGATTAATAGATAAAGATCATTAAGGTCACGTAAGGCAAGAGGAGAAAGGATAGGATTTGAGGTTAAGCTGTTTTCAATATAGCTTGATGCAAATACTTCATCCATTCCGCCAAGCACTTCCCCTAAATTATAAATATCTGCACGGTTAGCCAACATGTCAGGAATTTTAAAAACTTCGCCAGATTCGGTATAGGGGTTACCAGCCATAATTACGCAGAATTTTTTGCCACGAAGATCATACGTTTTGGTTTTTCCTTTCCAAACCCCTTCAATACGCCTAGAGCCATCACATAGTGAAATAAATTTTTGTAAAAACTCAGGGTTGGTGTGTTGGATATCATCAAGATAAAGCATAACGTTGTTACCCATTTCAAGTGCTAAGTTAAGCTTTTCAAGTTCTTGACGGGCGGTTGCATTTGGTGCTTGCTCAGGATCAAAAGATAACACACTATGCCCTAACGCAGGTCCATTAATTTTCATAAAAATTAAACCAAGTCGGTTGGCAATATATTCCATTAAGGTTGTTTTACCATAACCTGGAGGGGATATGAGTAATAATAATCCCATTAAATCGGTACGACGGCTTTCTCCTACAGTTCCCATTTGTTTTGCTAGGTTATCACCAATAATTGGTAGGTAAACTTGATTAATGAGTTTATTACGTACAAATGAACTTAATGGTTTTGCTTTAAATTCCTCAAGATGTAAAAAATGGCGTTGTTCTTCTAAAACTTCTTGGCGAAGCATTTGGTAATGCTTAAATTCTGGAATTACTACACGCGATTGTTTACGCATACGACTAAAGAAGTCATCTAGATTTATATTTAATTGCCCTTGCTTAATGCTTGGATGTTCGCCTAATAGATCATTAACGGTAATATCAAGGTCAACTTCGCTAACTGTTGAGGTTATACCGTTTTCTTTATCTAATATACATAGCATCGTTGCTTCAGCAATATAAGCTACAAATTTTTGATACTGGGGTAGGGTGCATAGACCTTTAAACCAACTTTCGATTAGATTCCAACGATCTGCTAATCGTGTCATCAGGTTTATTTGTGATTGATTAAAGTCCACCCACATGTGAGATTGCTCTAATTGCGTTTTTAATCCTTCAAACAATATTTGGCTATATTTACTTAATGTAAATTGTTGCGGTGTTTCGGCTAATATGTAGCTTAAATATTCGGATGCCTGTTTAACATGATAATTATCATGTTGTATTGGATATTTTTGTAGAAATAAACTGAGTTCTTCAAATATTTCTGTACGAAGATTTTTTAAACCTTCTTCATGTCCAAATAGTGAGTAAATATCCATACAGGTTTTAGCGCGTTCAGGCCATAACTTAGCGATGTCATTTTTTTGATTATAATGCCAATAAAGCATAGCTAAACTGCGTGCTAAAGGATTATAACGTAGTAAGCCTGCAATCTCACCTAGTGGAATAATTTTTAATAATATTTTTACTGCATCATGATCGTGAATGCCTTTTTCATAACCTTCTCGATATCGTATTGCTGCATAATCACGAACAGTTTTACTCAATAGTTCAGGTTGATTTAATTGCGTAGTGAGTTTTTCATAAGTTAATTCATCATCTTTTTTTAATGCAGAATTAATAATTGAATAAGCAAGATATTCTGCACGATAGACTGTAGGTGATTCTGATTCTAATGAAATTGTCCAAAATGGTTTGTAGCTTTCTAGTTTAGGATGTTCTATTTTTTCTTGATAATCGGTACCCGTTAATTGTAAATATAGATGGTCTGCTTTAGGTACGACTGTTAGATCAAGTTCCTGTGTATTGACACTAAACTTATGTCTTGGCCCAAGTTTTATGACATTACCGCCTGATTCAAAAATTTCTGATTTATCACGTAAAGCGCGGATTGCTTGATCTTGTGCGCTTTTGAATCGGGATTCAATATCGTCTGCTTTAACATTATCAAATAGTGCTCTTAGTTTTTCGACGATTTCACGAATTTTTTGGGCTAAAGGATCAGCAACAAAAAAAGCATTGAGTTCTGTTTGGTCTGAAAACTTTGCGGTTCTTCTTGGTATGCTATCTAAAATTCGTTGCGCTGCGGTTTGTAGTGCTTCACTGCGTCTAGCTCTGTCTTCTAGAAGAGCTTGCTTATGTGTTTCAAACGATTCTAATATTTCTTCACGCTTTGCTAAGATATCATTTAAAAACTCTTCACTTTCGCTAAATTGATTTTCCAGTTCTTCTAATTGAACTAACAGCCTAGAGAGCTCATCTTCACATTTTTCAGGTGTCGTAGCAAGCCCTAGTGCATTGGCTATACTTTGACTAAATAGTTTGAATTGAGCGCCGAATTGGGCGACCATTTCAGTGCTCGAAAAATTTTTTCGGTTTTGGTTTATTCTTGCTTTGGTTTGATTAAGTTTTGAATAAACTTCTGCAATTGATTCAATGATTTTTGTTTGCAATGTGACATCATCAAACTTTAATGATGCCATTAATTGCGATAGCATATCTAAATCATTAGACATATCATCAGCCATTTTTGCTGGCTTATTGAGTTTTGCGACAGAATCTGCTTTCGCAATGTCATTTTCTATGTCATCAATTTTTGATATGAATGGCTCTAAGGCTTGTTCGCTACCTAGAAATTCTGCTGTGGCTAAATAAACGATAGATTGGCGTTTTTTAAGTTCATCTTCCATTATATCGATTTGATCTAAATCGATATAACGGTAAGTTCTTAAAGTGACAAGACTACCCAATTGCATTTTGATTGCATTCAGGGCATCGACATATTCTTGAGTTTCTTTCCAACTATCAGGATATAATTTTGCTAATAGATCTTGTTGATTTGAAATCGCTTCGCGCATAGCGCTATTTGATTGGCGGCGTATACTTTCAACTTTTTCATATTCATCAAGTACTAATTCGCTTGTTTGCGAAATATTACGAAGAATTGGTGTAAAAGGTAAATTTTTCTCGTCATTTAGCCAAAAGTAGGTATCAAAAAGTTTTTTAGTGTCTTCACTTAATTTGCTGTATAGTTGGGATGATACTGATTGGTTGTCAATTTCACGAGCAATAAAATAAAGATCTGAGATGCCTCGAACTAGTTCAGCATTGCCAATTCTACCTAAAAAGCTATTATTTGTTGGTTGTTTTGCAGCAAATTCATCACTATAAAATGGTGTTTGCCATATTTGCATTGGATGGACCCGAGTTGGTTCGTTACTTTCTCCCTCGAACACAACCATTCTACCATCTTCAAAAACAGCATAACCATGACCTAAAATAGGGCTATTGAGTTTACGTTCAATCATATTATAGTTAAATAATGCTAATCGACCAGATGTTGGATCATAAAATATATATAAAACATCTTCGCCATTAGGTGAACGTCTGATACGTCTAAAACGCATTCCTGACATTGATTGATCAAATGTTTTGTATTCGCCATTTTGTAAATAGTAACCACCAGGGAAAATAATTCCATGATCTTCTGGGAGTTGGATACAAGCTTGACCAATAAAATCAATTCGTTGGACTTGTTGTGTTAGCGTATTATAGACTAAGTACCGCCAATTATCTTCGCGATAAGGTAATACTTTTAGTAGAATCAATGATCCTACTTTAGCATATTCTATTTTAGCGTCATTAATGGATTGATTTTTATCGATGACATCTTCGCGGTAAATTCCAAGCCCATCGTTAGTGTTATTTTCACATTTTATTGTTAAATCACCACCAATTGTTTCAACAAAAACAGTATCTAACACATTAACATGTGGAAATCGTCCATTAAT